>JAZFSN010000098.1:0-9480 GCA_036446195.1 Thermodesulfovibrionia bacterium
TGCAAAGCCCCATTTCATGGCAGTTGGAAAACCAGCCCCGCCCCTGCCACGTAAACCTGATTTTTTTATTTCTTCTATGATATCCTTTGGCTGTAATTCAAAGGCCTTTGAAAGATCCTTATACCCTCCGCTTTTCAAATACTCATTAATATCGGCAGAAGCAGGGTTTTCCGTATTTTTTAATAATATCTTTTCCATCTCTAAAGAATGTTATTAGTTATTTGTTATTAGTTATTCGAATAACCAATAACGTATAACGAATTCCGCAGTTCACTTGAACTCTTATTTATAGTTATTCAATATCTCTTCCAGTTTCTGCTCAGTGAGGTTATCGTAAAAATCTGTATCTACAAGCATTGCCGGGGCCGTGCCGCAGGCACCTATACATTCCATTATTATCAGTGAAAACCTTCCGTCCCGGGTCATGCTGTTGGGGGTAACACCATACCTTTTTTTTAGAAAATCAAGGAATCCTTCCGCTCCCAGAATCATGCAGGATATATTGGTACATAGCTGTATAAGATGGCGTCCTGCCGGTCTGTGTTTAAACATCGAATAAAAAGAAGCTGTTCCCCTGACTGTTGCCTCTGGCATATTTAACGTTTTCGCCACGCATAGCATAGCCTCATGACTCAGCCAGCCAAATTCCCTCTGGGCAATATACAGCGCCGGAAGTAGAGCACTTTTGGAATCCGGATACCTCGCTTTAATCTCTTCTATCTCTTTTAAGATGGTGTCGCTGAACATAATTTTTTAGTTGTCAGGGGTCGCGGATCAGTTGTCAGTCTGAGTACTGACCCCTGGTTTTCATCTATCACATTCACCCAGAACTATATCAATAGAGCCGATATTTGCAATTACATCTGCAACCATGTTGCCTTCACATAACCTGGGTAGAGCTGATATATGTACAAAGGAAGGTGTCCTTATTTTCATACGGTACGGCCTTCCCGTCCCGTCGCTAACAATATAAAAACCCAGTTCTCCCTTTGGAACCTCGGTAGAAACATAAATTTCTCCTTTCGGAGCCGTCTGAGGCCCTTTTGTGATAAGCACAAATTGATGAATTAGATGTTCTATATCAGTGAGCACCTTATCTTTCGGGGGCAGTGTAAATTTTGGGGCATCAGCCATTATGGGTCCTTCAGGTATTTTTTTTATGCACTGCCTTATAATTGAATTTGACTGACGAAATTCTTCCATCCTTACCCTGTAACGGTCATATACGTCGCCATTTTTACCGGTAGGCACTTTCCATTTAACCTTATCGTAAATTCCGTAAGGCATATATTTTCTTACATCGTATGAAACACCGGAACCCCTGAGTGTAGGACCGCTCAAACCCCAGTTTATAGCCTCCTCTGCAGAGATAACCCCAACCCCTTTTGTGCGGCGTAACCATATGCGGTTCTGGTCAATAAGTGTCTCATATTGCTCTATCCTCATGGGAAATTCCTCTGTGAAACGATAAAGGTCTTTTAACCACTTATGATCAACATCGTTTTTAACGCCACCGATTCTTGGGTAACTTACCGTAAGTCTTGCCCCGCAAAGCCTCTCAAATAAATCCAGGAGTTTTTCTCTCTCCCTGAAACAATAAAGGAACACTGTCATCGCGCCGATATCAAGGGCATGGGTTGCAAGCCACAGGAGATGGTTTAATATACGGGCCATTTCTCCGGTAATTGCCCTGATATACTCTGCCCTCTCAGGCACCTTAAGTGAAAATAATTTTTCTACTGCAACGCAGTAGCCTATGTTATTTGCGACTGAAGATATATAATCGAGACGGTCGGTTAGGGGTATTATCTGGAGATAGCTTCTGTGTTCCGCGAGTTTTTCAACTCCCCTGTGAAGATAACCGACATGAGGAGTGCATTTAACGACAGTTTCACCATCAAGATCAAGCACAAGTTTTAACACACCGTGCGTAGCAGGATGCTGGGGTCCCATGCTGAGAGTCAGTTCTTTGGTAGCTATCCCGGGATTATTTTCTACTCTGTTATCCATGTTGGTTTCCGGTCTTTTCATGACAAGTTTCTGAAATCAGGGGTTGTATTAAATCGATATTTTAATTTTTAATTTTTAATTTTATTTGATTCCCCACTCATCATCGTGAGTGTGCAATTCTTTAATTTTTTCATATCCCTCGTATTCCCGGTTTTCAGGGCCCTTTAAGGGATAGTCCTTTCTAAGCGGATAACCTTCCCAGTCTTCAGGCATAAGGATACGTCTTAAATCAGGATGGCCATTGAAAATTATGCCAAACATATCACTTGCCTCTCTTTCATACCAGTTAGCACCTCTCCATATTTGTACAACACTGTCAATAGAGGGGTCTTTTCCAGGTATAAGCGCCTTGATTCTGATTCCGTGTTTATGTTTCAGGGAATAGAGATTGTACACTGCTTCAAAGCGGAACCTTCTCTCCGGATAATCAACACCGCATAGGTCAGATAAATAATCCATCCTTATGTCAGTATCTTCATAAAGGTATTTGCAGATACTGATAATCCTGTCCTTTTTGACAGTTACAGAAACCTGATCCCTGAAACTTGTTACATCCAGAACCTCAAGCGGGAATTTTTCTTTTATTTTATCGGCTATCTCTAATGGCTTCATTTTTTCTGGAATAAATTCAAAATCAGAAATAAAAATATATCCCGATGCTTCAGGATTGTTTTCTGCATTTGTTCTTCATCTCAAGGGGCTCCATCTGAAATATTCCTTTCCAATCTTGTCCTGAAGTTTTATCAGCCCTTCCATTAATGCCTCTGGTCTTGGCGGACATCCGGGCACATAAACGTCTACAGGTAAAAATTCATCACAACCCTGTACAACGGAATATGTGTTAAATATTCCCCCTGAACACGCACAGCTTCCCATTGCCATTACATATCGCGGCTCTGCCATCTGGTCATAGACCCTCCGTACAACAGGAGCCATTTTTTTTGTTACAGTCCCCGCAATAATTATCAGGTCTGACTGCCTTGGCGAGGCCCGGAAGACAATGCCGAAACGGTCAAGGTCATAATAGCTTGAGCCGCTTGTCATCATTTCAATTGCACAACAGGCAAGGCCGAAGGTCATTGGCCAGATAGAAGATTTCCTGCCCCAGTTAATAAATGTATCCAGTGTCGTGATAATCGTATTTGCGCCCGGGATTATTTTAATTCCCTTATCTGCCTCAACAAGTTGTTCATTATCCGCGTATTTTTTTGCTGCAGCAGGCACTCCGGCTTTTAGCTTTATATCTTTATTATCTTTCATTCCCATGTGAGCGCACCTTTTCCCCATGCATAAATGTAACCAATCAAAAGAATGAATATGAAAATCATCATCTCAACAAAACCATATAGTCCTATCTTGTCATAGGCAACTGCCCATGGATAGAGGAAAACGGCTTCAACATCAAAAACCACAAAAAGCATTGCGATTATATAAAACTTTACAGAAAACTTATATCTTGGCTCTCCAACAGGAGGGTTCCCGGATTCATAGGGTGAAAGTTTTATGGCATAGGGCCTTCTCGGCCTTACAATAAGACCAAGGACTAAAGCGCTGAGACCAACCATTGATGCAGTAAGCAATATTATTAATACAGGCAGGTAATTTGATGGAATGTAAGTTCCGGGCATAGCCTTTTTTATACATAAAATCATCAGTTGCTGTCAATGCATATTAAATTTACCCCGTTAGAGAAAGCCACCGATGAAATCGGTAGTAATTACTTATTAAAGCTGACGGTGGTATTATGCCACCGCCAGCATATACCGTTAGAGGACGTAGTTCTCTAACGGGGTTTACTTATTCATATAATTGAGCGATTCTTCAGTTATGTCGTCATTCCCGTCCCGTATCAAGTACGGGATAAATTCCAACGGGAATCCAGAAAACAGAAGGGCTGGATTCCCGCCTGCCTACCGGACAGGCAGGCTCAAAAGACTGCTACCTCTAAGGGCACAGGGGGAATGACAGAATTATATAAATTTATTTATGGGACAATACACTGGTTTGCCCGATTTTTCCAACAATACAAAAAATTATGTTTGAAATTTTTCTGATTAAATATTACGGAATATATTAAAATCCCTCTAATCCAAAAAAAATATGCCAATGAAATTTCCAGGAAAAAACAGGGCATTTCATATTGTACAAACTTATAAATATGTAGTCATAAACATAAATATAATTCCTGGATAAAAATGCGAGCAGTAATGTAAAAAAGAGAATCTTCCCGGGGTTCTTCTTATCTGTGGATGAAAATCAGGTTTATTGCAGATTGCTATATAAATTAAAAAAAATATGAAAAATATAATAAGACATCCTCAAAAGTCCCTTGCAGCAAAACTTATCATTGCAATAGGTCTGTTGATGGTAATAGGAAGCTCTGTGTTCTGGTATGCCATTTTTCAAAAGCAGGAAAAAGATCTCTCTGCAATTGCGGTAAGGTATGGCGGTTCTCTTGTAAATTTTATAAAAGAAGGTACCCGTGACAGCATGCTTGCCGGTCACAGATCGGCAATACAGCAAACACTCGAAGACATAAGCATAGCTGAAGGCGTAGAAAGAGTAAGGATATTTGACCATAAGGGAAAGATATCCTTTTCCACATTCAGGGAAGATATTGGCAAAACTGTTGAAAAAGACTCCTTGTCATGCAGGGCTTGTCATTCAGATACTGAGAAGTCCTATGAGCTTCTTCAAGAGCCCCGGAAAAATTCTATTTATAAAGCTCCCGATGGTTTTACAGCCCTAAAGCTTGTAGAGCCTGTTTACAATGAATCCTCCTGCTATATCTCCAAGTGTCATGTGCATTCCAGGGAACAGAAGATTATAGGTTTCATTGAAGTGGATACCTCTTTGGCACTTCTGGACGAAGCTAAGTTAAAACAGGGATTAGCACTTATAGCTTACGTCTTTATCTTTATAGTGGTAATCTCAATATCTCTTGGCATAATTCTTTATAAAATAGTTTCCAAGCCTGTAAGCGAGCTTACTCATGGCATGGAGAAGATAGCAGCAGGCGATTTTAATTATTCGGTTCCAATAAAATCCGAAGATGAAATGGGTACATTAGCGAGGACATTTAATTCCATGATAAAAGATATAAAAGCAGCAAGAGATCAAAGGGAGGTATGGACCCATACACTTGAAACTGAGATTGCAAAGAAGACTGAAGAAATCCAAAAAACACATGCAGGTCTTGTACAGACTGAAAAACTTGCCTCTCTCGGCAGAATGGCCGCAGGTGTGGCACATGAAATAAATAATCCCTTAACAGGAATCGTAACATTTGCATATTTGATGAAGAAGAATGTTTCCCCCGAGAGCCAGGAAGCAGAGGACCTTAATGTCATTATTGAACAGGCTGAAAGATGTAGTAAAATAATAAAAAATCTTCTTGCATTTGCCCGGGCAGCACCTTCTGAAAAGGGGAGAATAAGTATAAATAAAGTGTTGGCTCAAACCATATATATGGTACAAAATCAGGAGAAATTTTATAATATCAAGTTTGAAATTAATATGGATGAGTCTGATTTCACTACACTCGGAGATGCGTCGCAGTTTCAACAGATATTTCTCAATATGATTATAAATGCCGCTGATGCCATGAATGGAAGAGGGACGATAACCATTGCAACAAGGAAGATTACCGTGAATGACAAGCCGTATGTTGAGATAGCATTCTCGGATACCGGGTGCGGTATCCCGGAGGAAAATCTTTCAAAACTCTTTGAACCATTTTTTACTACAAAACCGGTTGGCAAAGGAACAGGGCTTGGACTTTCTGTCAGCCATGGTATACTAAAAAATTATGGAGGGCAAATTGAAGTAAAAAGCACTATTGGCAAGGGAACCACATTTTTTATTAAACTCGTTTTAATTGAGGAATAGACATGAAAAAAGTACTTGTAATAGACGATGAGCAAATTGTAAGGATAAGCTGTGAAAGAACCCTTGCCCCTGAGGGTTACGAAGTAACGTCAGCCTCCAGCACGAATGAGGGCCTTGAACTATTTGAAAACAACTCTTTTGATCTTATACTGCTGGACATAAAAATGCCTGATATGGACGGGATTGAAGCGCTTAAGAAAATAAAGGCGGCAAGGCCGGAAACAAATGTCATTATGATAACCGGTTATAGTACAGTTGATACTGCTGTAAAGACATTAAAGCTTGGCGCTATAAATTACATTGAAAAACCCTTTACTCCTGATATTCTCCTTGCTGCCGTAAAAGAGGTTTTTGATACGTAAAAACCACCTTGCAGACCATTCAGCATATTCTTTATACAATGCGCTACCCCTGCAACAGCTTCCCCAATGGCAGCTCGTCTCTCTGCCTTCAAGGCTTTTTGTGTAAGCTGTACATTTTGGATTGCAACAGCAATTTGGCTGGCTACTCCCTCAGCTAAGAGAATATCGCGTTTATCGAAGCCGTTTATATCTTTTTTATTTACCATTTCCAAAGCGCCAACACACTCATCTTCTACCAAAAGCGGAACGCACAAAAGGGAGCGAGTGACAAAGCCACTTGCCTTATCCGCACGGTGTGAAAATCGGGAGTCACTTTCCACGCTATTAGCAACTATGGTGGACCTTTTTGTAACACAGCTACCCACGATGCCCTCATCTTCAGCAATCTCAAAACTGGTTAACTCAGAGGATTTTTCACCTGTGACTGCATAGAAGACGAGACAATTCTTTACACTGTCACGCATAACGACGCTACAGCCTTCAACATCCAGCATTTCTGTAGTCTTTCGGACAATGAGTACCAGAAGCTTGTCAAGATTATGGATAGAGGAATGGATTAAGTGGGATGTTTCTATTAATCCAAGTAATTCTTTCTCCATAAGCTGAAAGGCCTCATCAGTCTTTCGTCTGCCAATGGGCTTGTCGGACACATCGTCATTTGATATTACCAAGAGGTTCCCGCAACTACAGAGGATTTCTGTATTTTCACGAAATGTTTGCAGTTCAAAGCTGTGATTACACAGCGGACACTGAACTTGTTTCTGTTTGCTGATAATCTGACGGTTTGATAACCCTGGAAGTACCATCAGTGCTTTCCCGCATGGGCACAGGATATCGACTTTTTTATTAGACTTCATAACTTCATGCCGCTTATCGCACTGAGAACATATTACAAGCATCTTTTTACCTCTTGGGTGGTAGATGATAAGAAATTGTTTTTTGTTATGAATTAAATTCTACAAAAAAATCGGTGTGACTACAAGGTTTTTTTAGAGACAGGGGCAACATTCAATCTTGAATTAATCAGTGCCTCTCTGGGCAATTAAGACTTTATTGTGATATAATATCTATCAAATGACTGACGGTATCATAGTACGAATACTCGGTGACTTTGGCCCTTTCTCCATGATGGGCAAGCGAAGGTCTTCTAACGGGTTAAACTGCCGGTTTGGCTGAAAGGAGGTGAAAAAAATGTGTAAAACCTGTGGCTGTACTCCCTGTGGTTGCGGGGCAAGTATTGTAGACGGAGTTTGTGAGGTATGCCGTAAGCATCCTGATGAATGTAGCTGTGAGAAAAAATAAGGGTAAAATTTACAATCTGGCGACTGTGTATTCATGTTTTTCAAAGGGCTGAGACTTGCCCTTTTTGCTTACAATAATTTTATATATACTTCATGAAGGCAGATAGCATTATCCCCTGCAAATAGTTTATAATGAAGCTACCTGCATGATATTCCTGCGCAGTTCCCCCAAAAGGTCTGGAAATCAGGAGAAATTTATACGACAGCAGATTGTAAGGTGAGATTGTCTGACTAAAGAGAGGTTTTATGAAACGGGAAGATTTAAGAAATATTGCTATTATTGCGCATGTTGACCATGGCAAAACGACCCTTCTTGATGGCATGCTGCATCAGGCCGGTATATTCCGCGCAAATGAAAAAGTACAGGAACGGGTCATGGACAGCATTGACCTTGAACGGGAAAAGGGGATTACTATCATGGCAAAGAACACCGCTGTCACATACAACGGTGTTAAGATAAATATTATTGATACACCGGGGCATGCTGATTTCGGGGGTGAAGTAGAGAGAACAATGAAAATGGCAGATGGCGTTCTGTTATTGGTTGATGCCTCGGAAGGTCCGCTTCCCCAGACACGGTTTGTCCTGAAAAAGGCCCTTGAGCTGAACCTGCCGCCGATTCTGGTTATTAATAAAATAGACCGGTCTGATGCCAGAATACAGGAGGTTCTGAATGAAGTCTATGACCTGTTCATTGACCTCGATGCTACAGAAGAGCAGCTGGAATTTCCCATTGTCTACACCAATGCCAAACAGGGGATTGCAAAACTCGACCTTAGTGATGAATCAGGGAATTTAAGGCCGCTCTTTGAGCTTATTATTGCTACAATTCCTGCCCCTGAGGGCAACAGTAATGCCCTGCTCCAGTATCTGGTTACAAACATAGTCTACAATGATTATGTAGGCAGGATCGCACTCGGAAGGGTATTTTCAGGATCTATGAGGATCGGGGATTCCGTTGCCGTAATAAATGGCAACAAAGAGGTTGTTAAAACAAAAATAACCTCCCTCTACACCTTTCAGGGTCTTGAACGCATAGAGACAGGCGAAGTGTCTGCCGGCGATATCGCTGCACTGGCAGGGATTGAAGGGATTAATATCGGAGATACCGTGACAGATATTGAAAACCCGAGACCCCTTCCACGGATCAAGATTGACGAGCCGACCATTTCAATGCTCTTTTCTGTAAATACTTCTCCGTTTGCCGGCAAGGACGGGAAATACGTTACCTCCAGAAACCTGAGAGAAAGACTTGAAAAGGAACTGCTCTACAATGTTTCCATAAAGATAGATTTTACAAATGTGGATTCATTCAAGGTAATGGGCCGGGGAGAACTTCAGCTTGCAATCCTCATAGAGATGATGAGACGCGAGGGCTATGAGCTTTCAGTATCAATGCCCGAGACAATTACAAAAGAGATAAAAGGCACTGTGCATGAGCCAATAGAACTGCTTGTTATTGATATTCCGGAAGCGTTTGTTGGTGTGGTCACCCAGCAGGTTGGTATGAGAAAGGGAAAGATGCAGAAAATGCATAACAACGGAAAAGGCAGGGTGAGGATTGAGTTCAGGATTCCATCAAGAGGTTTAATAGGCTTCAGGTCACAGTTTCTTACTGATACGAGAGGTACCGGACTTCTCAATCACCTGTTCGACGGGTACGAGCCATGGCATGGCCACATGTCGAAAAGACAGACCGGGGCACTTGTTGCTGACAGGATGGGCAAGTCGACCACATATGCGCTCTTTCACCTTCAGCCAAGGGGGCTCCTCTTTATTAAAGAGAACACCCCGGTTTACGAAGGGATGATTATCGGGGAAAACTCAAGGGACAGAGATATGGACGTCAATGTAACAAAGGAAAAGAAGCTCACAAACATGCGGGCATCAGGCTCTGATGAAGCACTGCAGTTAATCCC
>JAZFSN010000099.1:0-2492 GCA_036446195.1 Thermodesulfovibrionia bacterium
CTGCCTTTTCTGTTTCCGCAGCAGTAGGATGTTCTTCTTTATTTTCTTCTTGCGCTATATTATCTGAAAACTCTTCTTTTTTGTCTTCAGCCACTTATTAATTCCTCCTGCTATAATTGCTATAATTATAGTTGATTACACCGATTTTGACAGCAATTGCATGGATAGTCTATCTGTGTAATCTTGTCTCTCAATCTGTGAAATCAAGCATCCTTTATTAGGATGTCTTCTTATTCCGTTTGTAATTAGTTTAAAAAGAGAATTACTCAGGTTTTTTGCATCACCAATTCCGAATACAAGCTTCAACATAATCGTCCCCCTTATACTTGCGAAAATTACTGAAGCTGTGTCCCTGCAGTCCATTGGCTTAAATGCATTTTTTTTAATTCCTTTGATGAGGATATCTTCGATTATCATATGCTGGGACTTAAAAAATCGTTTTCTCAGGGGTTGAAGAAAAGGGAGCCTGTGTTCCCTTATGAAAAGAGAGATTAGCTGTTTGCGCTGAAAAGCATAGTCCATATTCAATGCGATATAAGCCTTCAGCGCCTTAAGGGAGTCTTTATGAAGGTTCAGCATATCTCCGGCAAGTCCTTCAAAATCTTTTGTCTGGTCTTTAATAAGCTCCAAACAGAGTTCTTCCTTGTTTTTGAATCTGAGATAGAGGGCTCCGACACTTATGCCGACACTCATGGCAATTTCTGACATTCTTGTCTCAGAGTAACCCTTTGAAGAGAACAGGCTAAGGGCGGACTTCAATACCTTTGATTTGGGAACTTTATTAGCTGAACGACGGTTCATGTGAACAATAGTTCATTTTAAGATTATTTTACAGCATTGTCAATCTAAGGGGAAAGGATAGGAAAGGGAAAAAAGCAGGGTATGAATATTCTGTGCAGGAGAAAACAGCTTAATGCATTATTTATTCAAACAGTGCGTCTGCAAACTCTTCCGCATTAAAATCCTGCAGGTCTTCAACTGCCTCTCCCACGCCTATTAATTTTACCGGTATGCCGAGCTCTTTGTTTATTGCTATAATGATTCCACCTTTTGCAGTTCCATCGAGTTTGGTAAGCACTATACCTGTTAGCTCAACAGCCTCATTAAATATCTTTGCCTGTCTTATCACATTCTGTCCTGATGTCGCATCAACTACCAGGAGTACCTCGTGAGGGGCTGAGGGCATTTCCTTGTTAATAACCCGTTTTATTTTTTTTAGTTCTTCCATCAGATTTGTTTTTGTATGCAGCCTTCCAGCAGTATCAATTATTACTGTATCAATATTTTTGGCTTTGGCAGATGCTACTGCATCAAATGCCACTGCTGCAGGGTCTGCGCCGCTCCTGTGTTTTATAATCTGAGCGCCTGCCCTATCTGCCCATATCTCGAGTTGTTCAATGGCAGCGGCCCTGAATGTATCTGCTGCGGCAAGTGTGACCGTGAATCCGTTGTCAGTGAAGCGCCTTGCGAGTTTGCCTATTGTCGTGGTTTTCCCGACACCATTTACTCCTATGATAAGAATTACATATGGCTTTTCTCCTGCACATATTATTTTTTGACCCTGCTTGAGGATTTTTTTTATTTCTTCCTTTAATGCTGATTTGAGCTCTTTTGAACCCGGGATTTTCCCTTTATTCACCCTTTCTCTCAGGGCAGTGGTTATAGTGGCTGCAGCCTGAGGACCAACGTCAGCCATTATAAGGACTTCTTCGAGTTCTTCAAGGAGATTTTCATCAATGTTCCTTCCTGAGAAAATAGCCTCGGTACTTTCAACAAGGGCCTTCCTTGTTTTGGACAGGCGCTGCTTCAGTTTTTCAAAAAAACTCAAATTTTCCTCCCGGGTTATTGAAAATTTCAATAAAAAAAGCAGGTTCTGGGTAACCATTCAATGATGGGTGGCATAGAAGAGAGATATATAATCCACCTTTCACTGAATGGTTACGGTTCTGAATGTTTATAGAACTGGCAACATCATTATCTAACAATATTATATTTTAAGCTTTTTAATGTAAAAGGCGGGGCAGTTTCCCCCGCCTTTTACTTTATAAACTGAAAGGCTTACTTATCGGAAAAAGGAAAGCATATAACATATAGAGCTTCCCCGGGTTCTTACCATTTTACGAACAGGATAAGTGCAGCAATAACAAAACCATAAATAGTGAGGGACTCCATCATTGCAAGCCCGATAATGAGTGGAGTTAAGATTTTACCTGCTGCCCCCGGGTTTCTCGCGATTCCTTCAACTGCTTTGCCAGTAGCAATACCTTGGCCCAGTCCTGAACCAACAGCTGCAATGCCAACAGCAATTCCCGCTCCGATAACTGCCAGGCTGTAATAGCCATACTGTGCGTCTGTGACCTCATCTGCTGCAAAGGCAATGGGAGACATAAGACATAACAGGATAAGGGAAAGTAAGGTTGAAGATAGAACTTTTTTCATTTTTCCTCCTTTCTTACGTATGCTTTCTATAATTAATGTTCCCTAAGGAAACC
>JAZFSN010000100.1:0-2818 GCA_036446195.1 Thermodesulfovibrionia bacterium
TAGACTTCTACGGTTTTAATAACCTCTAAGGCTAGAATTATACTACTAAATAATTTTGAATCAAGCCAGATTCTGTTAATAACTTACAGTTATTAACGATTTGAATTTTTCCTTTTTAAGCAATATTTCCAGTGTTAATCATTGCCTGTCTGTAAAATATAACCGAAGCAAATATTATTGTTGAAAATAAAATTAATTCAACTATAATGTAATAATAGAATTTAACCTTTTTTATTTAGCTTATAAGATGAAAAATAATGACAAGACAAAAGAGCAATTATTAAAAGAATTAGCTGGAATGCGCCAGCGATTAATTGAGTTGGAGGAAGAAAGAAGAATAAGAAAGGAAGAGGAGGCACATGGCAGGAAACAAATTATAAGTACAATGCTTAATGCTACCCGTGACTCCATATTCTTATTGGACTCTGATGGTACGATTCTTTTTTTGAATAAGAACTTTGCTGACAGGTTTGGTAAGAGTGTTGATGAACTTATTAATAAAAATGTCTATAGTCTCCTTCCTCCAGATTTAGCCAAGTCAAGAAAGCTGATTGCTGACAAAGTATTTGCATCAGGTAAACCTGTGACCATGGAGGACAATCATAAAGGGGACTATCTGGACAGTTCACTTTATCCTGTCTTTGACGAGCAGGGAAAAGTTGTGGAGGTAGTGCTCTTTATTCGGGACATCACTGACCGCAAGCAGATAGAGGAAGAGTTAAAGGAAAAGATCCTTTTAAACAAGATCCTTATGGACAGTATACCTTGTGTAGCCCTTCTCCTGCGTCCGAGTACACGGGAAATCATTGCATCAAATAAGATGGCAGAGCAAGTAGGCGCTGTTCCAGGCAAACAGTGTTTTGCAACCTGGGGACGGAGTGATAAACCATGCCCATGGTGTCGTGCTCCCAAACTATGGGCATCAGGAAAGGCACAGCATGGAGTATTTGAAGGGCTTGGGATTATATGGGACGCCCACTGGATTCCAGTATCGGAAGATCTGTATATACATTTTGCTTTTGACATTACCGAACGCAAGAAGGTGGAAAAGTTGACACTGGATAGTGAGGAGAAGTACAGAACTATTGTTTCTAATGTTCCCGGAGCAATTTATACTAGTATGAGGGATTGGACAATAACTTTTATGGGCGAATTTTTTAAGGAAATTTCAGGGTATCCTGCATCTGATTTCATCAATAATAAGGTTAGAACATTTGCCAGTATAATGCATCCTGATGATGTTAAACATGTAGAAAAAATTGTTTTAAACGCCTTAAAAGAAAAAAGAAAAAATTTCATTGTTGAATACCGGATTTTTCACAAAAATGGTGACATTAAATGGATCTCTGATAGAGTTAGGATCATATTTGAAGGAAAGGGTGAAATTAAGAGTTTTGAAGGCGTTTTGTTTGACATCACCGAGCTCAAGCAATTGGAAGAAGAAAAACTGAAAAGCCATAAGCTTGAATCAGTTGGAATCCTTGCCGGTGGTATTGCCCATGATTTCAATAATCTCCTTGCAGGTATTCTCAATAATGTATATATGACAAAGATGAATATTGATCGCGAAAGCCAGGAATATACGAATATGGAATCTGCAGAGAAGGCAATAAGCAGGGCTTCAAATCTGACCCGGCAGCTTCTTACTTTTTCCAGAGGTGGAGCGCCGGTTAAGAAAACAGCCTACATTATTGAGGTTATCAAGGAATCTGCTGAATTTGCCCTGAGAGGATCAAATGTCAAATGTGAATATAATGTAACAGATGATCTCTGGCCGGTAGAAGTGGATGAAGGGCAAATGAATCAGGTAATGCACAATCTCATTCTAAATGCAGACCAGTCCATGCCTGAAGGAGGTACAATACAGATTAGTATAGAAAACTCCGAGCTTGGTTCAGATACAGGATTACTGCTTGAGGACGGACGGTATGTGAAAATAGTAATACAGGACCGGGGGGTTGGTATAGAAAAAGAACATTTAAAGAAGATATTTGATCCGTATTTTACAACAAAAGAGATGGGACGGGGATTGGGCCTTTCAATAACCTATTCTATTATCAAGCAGCATAATGGACTTTTAACGGTAGAAGCAGAGAAAGGAACAGGAACAACCTTCACAATATATTTACCTGCGTCAGATAAGCAGGTTGAAGAAAAAAAGAGTGTAGAAAATGCACCTGTTGCCGGAGAGGGAAAAATCTTATTAATGGATGATGATGAAGCAATAAGAGACAGCTTAGGATTAATTCTGAAGAGCGCAGGCTATAAAGTTGAGTATGCAAAAGATGGTGATGAAGCAATAAAACTCTACAAAAAAGCCATGGAAATATCACAGCCCTTTAATGCTGTTATCCTGGACTTAACAGTACCGGGAGGAATGGGAGGAAAAGAATCAATAAAGAAACTGAGTGAGATAGATCCCAATGTAAAGGCAATTGTCTCAAGTGGATATTCCAATGATCCTGTTATGGCGAATTTCAGGGAGTACGGATTTAGTGATGTTTATAACAAGGGATTAAACAATCCGTACGAACTGAGTAAAATCCTGCATAAAGTATTAAAAGGATAACAGTAAATTTTATTTAATTATTCTGATTTAATCACCTCGGTATGAGTCTGCTCTGACTTGGATAACCTCGAATCCCATCTAAAGATTCCCCGCTTGATTTCTGAGTGCAAAACCTCTGAGCTCTGGCTTACCTTTCCCCTTATACTGAATCATAACCCTGTGGGATTCGCCCATTCCCTGAGGCAGTATGAGGCCCTTTATTTTTGCTATCTCAAAAGGATAATCAGATGGATTGCCATATAGTTCAGT
>JAZFSN010000101.1:0-4379 GCA_036446195.1 Thermodesulfovibrionia bacterium
CCGGCTCGGATTTCCTTGCAGAAGTCTGCAAGGCATGGGAGGCTGAGGCATTAAAAATTCAGGAATCGGGTGTACGGGTTGTAATTGTGCGTTTTGGCACTGTACTGGAATCTGATGGCGGCGCCCTGTCTAAAATGGCAAGGCCTTTTAAGTTCTTCGCAGGCGGCCCGATTGGAAGCGGCAGGCAATGGTTCTCATGGATTCACAGGGATGATTTAACAGGAATTATCAAATATGCGCTTGAAAACGGAGATGTCTCAGGTCCCATAAACACAACCGCGCCCCAGCCCGTTACAAATAAAGAATTCAGTGCTGCACTTGGAAAATCGCTGGGCCGCCCTTCATGGCTTCCAGTACCCGGTTTTGTTCTTAAAATAGCATTCGGAGAGCTTGGAGGCGTGCTCCTTACAGGCCAGAGGGTGATTCCAAAAAAGATAACAGAGGCAGGGTATCAGTTTAAATACCCGGATATAGACAGCGCATTAAGGGCAATATTTGGTAATAAACAATAAAAGTGCAAAGATTTCGATATTACCACTTTAGCCCCTTCAAAAACTCCTTATTCTCGAAAAACCATTTGACCGTATTTTCTACTCCCTGCTCAATAGAGGTCCTGGGCCTCCAACCTAAAAGTTTTTTTGCCTTCTTTATATAAGCCCATGTTGCTGTGACATCAGCAGGATGTCTCTGGAGTCTCTTAATCCTTGCCTTTTTGCCAAGATTCTTTTCTAAAAGTTTAATAACATACCTGAGTTTTACAGGGTGGTCACTCCCCAGATTTATAATCTCATAGCCGATTGGTCTCAACGCCCTTATCGTGCCGTCAGCGATGTCATCTATATAAGTAAAATCTCTAGTCTGGTTCCCGTCTCCAAAAACAGGTATGGGTTTGCCGGCATCTATATTCTTAATAAATTTAAATATACTCATGTCAGGTCTGCCCGCAGGACCATATACAGTAAAATATCTCAGGATACTTATATCAAGGCCGTGAAGATAATGATAAGAATAGCACATGGCCTCAGCCCCTTTTTTTGTAGCAGAGTAAGGGGCAAGCGGCATGTTAGTGCAGGCATCTTCTCTAAACGGCATTTTATCAAGACCGTATAAGCTGGACGTAGAGGCTAAGATAAACTTCTTTATTTTATATTCCCTGCAGTATTCAAGCAGATTCAGTGTCCCTTTTGTATTGGCATCAAGATATACCCAGGGGTTTTCAACAGATGCACGCACCCCGGCCCTTGCCGCAAGATTAATAATTGCATCTATTTTGTTATATCTGAATATATCCTTCAGCTTTTTATAGTTTGCGATATCAAGCCTGTGAAACCTGAAATTTGAATAGTCTTTCAATGTCCTGAGTCTCCACCTCTTAAGGGCAGGGTCATAATACGCATTCATATTGTCAATGCCAATAATCTTTTTGTTCTTCTGAAGGAGCGTATGAGTAACCTTCCATCCTATGAAGCCGGCACAGCCTGTAACAAGTATTTTTTGCATTAAAGCCTCCAGTAGTTAAACCCTGCCTTTACCGCCTTCTCCCTGTCAAAAAATGCCTTTACATCCACAAGCACCGGATTCTTTTTGCAAAGCTTTTTCAAATATGCAGGGGTAAGACGGCGGTAAGCCCTGTGTTTTACGGCAATGACTATTCCATCAAAGGGTTTTTCATCCCCGGGTTTATTTGTAAGATGAAGTTTAAATTCATTAAAGACATCCTCTTTGCCGGCATAAGGGTCATGAATAAAAACCTTTGCCCCATATTCTCTTAGCTCATTATAAATGTCTATAACCCTTGTATTTCTTATATCGCTTATGTTCTCCTTAAATGTGAGACCAAGTATAAGTATTTTGCTCTTCTTTACGGCACGGCCTGATTTTATTAACTGCTTTATCGTGTTTCCTGCGATGTACCTCCCCATGTTATCATTTATTCTTCTTCCCGACAGTATAATTTCAGGGTGATACCCTATGGCCTGGGCCTTAAATGTCAGATAATATGGGTCAACGCCAATGCAGTGGCCTCCGACAAGGCCGGCTTGAAAAGGAATAAAATTCCATTTTGTTGCCGCAGCCTCCATCACTGCCTTTGTATCAAGGGCCATCATGTTGAAAATAATGGCTAACTCATTCACAAGGGCAATATTTAAATCACGCTGAATATTTTCTATTGCTTTTGCAGCCTCTGCCGTCTTTATATCAGGCGCCTTATGTATTCCTGCCTTAACCACAAAGCCGTAAATCTTAGCCAGCAATTCGGTAGTTTTCTTATCCTGCGCTGATACAATCTTTACAATATGCCTGAGCGCATGTGCCTTATCTCCGGGATTGATTCTTTCCGGAGAATAACCAATTTTAAAGTCTTTACCGCACGTCATACCTGAAAATCTCTCAATAATCGGCACGCAGACCTCTTCTGTCACCCCGGGATAAACTGTTGACTCATAGACAACAACAGCGCCTTTGCGGAGGTTTTTGCCCGTCATTTCAGAGGCAGACTTAAGATGGAAAAGATTCGGAATTTTATACTTATCTATCGGGGTAGGCACCGCAATAATTACAACTGAGGCACGTTTCAACCTGCCCGGATCGCTTGTAAACTCAATTTTTGAGGACTTCAACTCTTTTCTGGAAATTTCGCCATTACTGTCAATTCCTTTGGAAAGCATATTTATTCGCTTTTTCTCGACATCAAAACCAATGACATCAAAAAAATTAGCCAATTCAAATGCAAGCGGCAGCCCTACATAGCCAAGGCCGACAACAGCAATGGTTTTCTTTTTTCTTAATAAGTCCTTAATCACTCTTTTCCCGTCCTCTTCTATCCAAATACAGACACTTAATCATTGCCAGTCTGTTATAATACACAAAAAAAACAAGTAAAAACAATCACATCTAAATAAAAAACATTGGGGAGATTGTGTCCGAAGATGTTATCATTGAGCCTGAACGGTTTTAATGTATTAAGAAAACCCGCACAAGATGACACATTGTTGAGCAAACTGCTGTAAAATCTTGAAGCCAGTTAAACCATACTTATAAACAGCCAGGAGACTAAATTGTCCGGTTTAATACATTATGACTTCCTTGAAAAACTGGAAAAACAAATAGAAAAAATCCTTAAAACAAAAGACAGGGTTTTAATCACAGTAGCGGGAAGCGGTGGAACCGGAAAAAGTTTTTTTGGAAAATACGTGTGAAATAAAGGGCTTGGCCGATTTAATAAGAGTGTTATTTCAGTTATTGACGACAGGACAATGTGGTCTGAGTTTCTTTTTTTTCTCCGGATACCGGTGAAAATCCCGTTCAATGGTATTGACGAATTTCAACCGTTTTTAAAAAAATTACCAAAGAGAAAAAAATAATTTTTTATATAAATGCTATTCCGTGGAAGCGCATAACAAAAGCTGATATTTTATTGAAATTATCAACAGATGAAGATATTAGAAGAAAAAGGATACAGCATAGATACCGGAATGACCCGGGAAAATTAAAAAAAGCTTTCAATAACAGTGAACATAAAAACCTTGAAATACAATATTCATATTTATTGGAAGCAGAGGTTTAGAGGGACGATATAGGACTTTACTTTTACGGTTATCAATAGTTCCCGGGACAGGTCATGCAATACTTTTTTGAGCGGAAATCTTAGATTAATGAAATTTAAAATACTGCATACAGAAGCATCGCTCGGCTGGGGAGGCCAGGAAATAAGGATAGTTCAGGAATCTATCGAGCTTACTAAACGCGGATACCATATTTTAATTGCGTGTCAGAAAGGAAGTCAAATCGCCAAGCAGGCTGCCGTAGCCGGGCTGACAGTGTTTACTGTTCCTATGAGATTTACATGTGATCCCGTAGCAATTATTAAATTTCTCCGCATTATAAAAACAGAGAAGGTCGACATTATTCATACTCATAGTTCCAAAGACAGTTGGATTGTGGGAATAGCCGGACGTTTATCGAAAATTCCGGTTGTACGGAGTCGACACCTCTCCACACCGGTAGGAAAAAGCTGGCATACAACATTTGTTTACAGGTATCTTGCTGTTATTATTATTACCAGCGGAACACATATAAAGGAAGCGTTAGTAACAAGAAACAAACTTAATCCTGAAAAAATTGTCAGTATTCCAGCAGGAGTAGATATCGAAAGATTTGATATGAAAAATATCAACGGTATTAAGATACTTGATGAGTTTGGACTCAATGATGCGTTCCCAATAGTTGGAATAGTTGCTATTTTGCGGTCATGGAAAGGTCACCGCTACATGCTGGAAGCAGTACCCAAAGTAGTTTCATTTTTTCCTGAAGCAAGGTTTCTTATTGTTGGAAACGGTCCGGCATATGAGCGTATTCAACAGAAAATTCGCGATCTT
>JAZFSN010000102.1:0-9214 GCA_036446195.1 Thermodesulfovibrionia bacterium
AAAACATATTGAACATTATTGTCTGCATAAAACAGGTTCCTGACACAGCCGAGATTAAGATTGATCCGGCAACAAATACCCTCATAAGGGAAGGGGTGCCGAGTATTATTAATCCTTTTGATCTTCATGCTCTTGAGGCAGGACTTCATATACGGGATAGCATTGGCGGCAGGGTGACTGTTCTGACTATGGGCCCGCCTCAGGCAGAGAGTTCTTTGAGGGATGCTCTCTCAATGGGCGCTGATGAAGCAGTTCTTCTTACAGACAGGGCGTTTGCAGGTTCTGATACATGGGCCACGTCTTATACTCTTGCAAAGGCAATCAGGAAAATAGGCGCTGATATAATCTTTTGCGGCAAACAGGCAATAGATGGAGATACAGCTCAGGTTGGACCTGAGACAGCAGAATTTTTAAATATCCCTCATATAGCGTATGTTAGAAAGATAGAAGAAGTTAAGGATAATTATATCAGGGTACATCGTCTTATGGATGAAGGATATGATGTTGTTGAATCCTCAATTCCTGTTTTGCTTACAGTTGTTAAAGAATTAAACGAGCCGAAAATGCCGTCTTTAAAAGGCAAGATGATGGCAAAAAAGGCTGAGATCAAAAAAATGGGAATGAAAGAAATAGGCGCTGCTGAAAACAATCTTGGGCTGAAAGGTTCTCCTACCCGTGTTAAGAACATATTTTCACCCGGGTCAAGGGCGGAAAAAATGATGATTAACGGTACGCCGGAAGAACAGGTTAATGCCTTAATAAGCGAACTAAAGGGAATATGTCTATAGTCATAAAAAAAGAGAAGTGCACGGGCTGCGAAACATGCCTGGCTTCGTGTCCTTTTGACGCCATTGAGATTAAGGAAGAAAAGGCATTTATTAATGAATATTGTAATGAATGTAAGGCCTGCCTTGAAGTCTGTCAGGAAGGCGCCATAATTGATGTTGAAGAATCTCTCGTCCCTCGTCCCTCGTCCCTCGTCACTGATTATAAGGGTGTCTGGGTTTTTGCCGAACAGAGAGAAGGGAAGGTTGCATCAGTTTCTTTTGAGCTTTTGGGTGTTGGAAGAAAGCTGACGGATGAGCTTGAAACAGAGCTGTCTGCAGTGCTATTGGGATCTGATGAAACAGAGGCAAAGGAACTTATAAAATGGGGGGCTGACAGAGTATATCATTGCAGGGACGAGCATTTAGAAAGATTTAACGATGATTCCTATACTGAAGTGTTCTCAAAACTTGTCAGAGAACATAAACCATCCATTGTCCTTGCTGGTGCAACACCAGCAGGAAGGTCATTTATACCCAGGGTAGCGGCCAGACTCAGAACAGGGCTTACCGCTGATTGCACTTCACTTGAAATTGATAAAGAAACGAAAAATCTTCTTCAAATAAGGCCGGCATTTGGCGGAAACATAATGGCTACAATATTATGTCCTGACAACAGGCCCCAGATGGCAACTGTTAGGCCGCGTGTAATGAAAAAGGGAGAATATAACTCAAGTAAAACCGGTGATATTGTGCATGTCAGTGCAGATAATCTGGTTTCCAGGGCAAGGGTTATTGACACTGTAAAGGAGGCCTCGGAGATAACAGTAAACCTGCACGAGGCAGATGTTATTGTGGCAGGCGGCAGGGGCTTGGGTGATGCCAGGGGTTTTAAACTTCTTGAGGAACTGGCAGGAGTTATGGGCGGCGCTGTCGGCGCATCAAGGGCTGTTGTGGATGAAGGATGGATTTCGTACAGCCATCAGGTAGGACAGACCGGTAAGACAGTGAATCCGAAGCTATATATTGCATGTGGAATTTCAGGAGCTGTCCAGCATCTGGTGGGTATGCAGTCATCTGACATAATTATAGCCATAAATAAAAATCCCGAGGCTCCGATTTTCAATGTTGCGACTTACGGGATAGTTGGAGATTTATTTGAGATTGTGCCACTACTTACCATGAAGATAAAAGAAACAAAAGGGTTGTGAGATTATAAAAAAATCAACTGAAGGTTTACCCATGGTTCCTCTTAATTCAGCGAACAATATCAGTACTCTTAAGAAGAAACCAGTTATGAATAAAGATAGAAAAGATATTGAAGAAATTTTGAACGGCCTGAAATGGCTGCTGGATGCCCATGACAGTTTTGCTGAGTTGGTGGAGGTAAAAGGCAATACTGCTTTCTTCCATGGCGGGGGTCAATGTATGAATTGCGACAGCAGTTGTATCAATGAGGCGCTTAAGGAGAAAATACCTGATATTAAAGTCGTTTTTCAAGTGCCCAGGGTTAGACGATAGTGCCTGTAAGAGAAGATATAATTAGCCTGTTAAAGGAAAGAAGATACCATGATCTTCTTGCTTTGCCGCACAGCAGAAACAAAATCTTTGGAAAGCTTATTTCTCTGTCCTACGATAAAACAAGTCTCATATCCTGGCGGGCAATTGAAGCCGCTGGTTTGCTGACAGGAGCCATATCAAAATCTGACCCCGAGTTTGTCAGAAACTTTGTCGGTCGCCTTCTGTGGATGATAAGCGACGAATCCGGAGGAATCTGCTGGAGCGCTCCGGAAATGCTCGGCGAGATAGCGAGAAACAGTCCGGAACTATGTTCAGATATTGCCTCGATAATAGCTTCTTTTCATAAAGAAACCATGCTGACTTCAGGTGTTCTGTGGGCTCTGGGAAGAATTGGAAGGACTGATGCCGGTATGGTTAATTATTCGGTTCCGATAATCCTTGATTATCTTAAGAGTTCTGACCAGACTCTCCGGGGTTATGCGGCATGGGCTCTTGGTGAAATAAGACCGCAGGGAGTAATCTATGGGCTGGAAAAACTCAGGGACGATAAGAATACTTTCACACTCTATGATGAGGGTGAATTAAAGGAAACATCTGTTGGAGAAATTGCTTCAGAAGCCCTGGCTAAAATAGCAGAAAAGTAAACCCCGTTAGAAGACCTTAGTCCTTCTAACGGGGTTTACTAAATTCCGCACTTTTATCGTATTTTGAGATAATTATAAAACATTTATATGAGGCAAACAACAGAAAAGGCTTATTGAAAAACAGGAAAATGCCTGACTAAATTTTATAAAAGGTGCTTAGGCCCGGAATATATGAGATTAGTCTGTGGTGGTTAAACCAAGGTCTCCATATCCCTTCATCTGAATAGACTCGTGTGCTTATAAAAAAATGGTTTCAACAATTTCAAAGCCATTATTGATCCCACGGGTTTGAACAACCATGAAGATACCGTCCTGCTGCCCAAACAACGTTTGCAATACGGATGAATAACTCTGAATTTCTTAAAACCGTTAATGATTTTACCTAATTTATCTGATGACAGTATTTCTTTTAAAGAAGTGTTATAAAGGTTACCCATTGCCGTATGGCCGTCAAAATCCATGCAGCAAAGGACAACGTCGCCATTGTAAAGAATACCGAAGTGATCCCGCATTCCGAAGCAGTAACCCGCCCACGCATTATAAATTTTTTCATCATCAAAGGCGTGACCCCAATCATCAAGCATATATGTTTCAAAGAAAATCCCAGGGTGGATTTCTACAACATTCCACTTGTAAGCTACAAGACTATCGATACGTTTCATTGCTTTCTCTTTATCGTTATTATTAATTCCAAGGATGTTATAGATATGTCCGGCCATGTATCGAAAGGCACTGTGCAATTCTTTCCTGGATGAAATAATCTTTAAGGGGCCTGTTTTCTTTTCCATTCCCTTCTTGCGAAATCGTGTATTTAAAAAACGGAATTTAAAGATTGTCTCTTTCTCTTTTGCTGAATAGGAAGAAAAAAAATCAAGAATACCATTTAAATAATCAGTAAATGAAAGTAATCCAGCCTTTCTCAGGGCAAAGGATTTCTCGTCAGGCGTCTGGAGCGAAATATCTATTTGGTACAGGTCATAATTCAGGAGGCGTTTCCCGAGTTTACCGCCGAGTCCTGCTCCATTTATTGTAAGCCCGACTCGAACCTTTTCATGCTGGGAATATTCCAGGATTTCAAAAAAATCACGATGCATTGTCGGCTCACCCATCACATGGAAAGTAATCTTCTCACATAGATTATTTCTGCCTATCTCAGAGATTATCCGCTTGGCAAGATTTGTTTCCATGAACCCGTATGGTCTTTTCATCACGGATTTGGGACAAAAAACACAATTGAAACCACACACATTTGTTAGTTCAATGTGCACTCGCCGCAGTGGAATCTTAATATGACCGTAATATTTCATGTCCATAATTTTCTGCACAGGTATAGAACAAAGAAAGGATATTATTTATAAGAATGAAAAATTGGATTTTGAGATGTTAATGACAGTTCAGTACTTTATTTTTTCCTTTCTATCCCATAACCAGTTGAAAATCGATTTCTTGGCTCTCTTATCAATACTCTTATATTCCCTCTTCCTGCTTTCGCCCCCATTCTTGCTTTCGCAAGAAAGTAAGGGGGGATGAGCAAGAAAACATGGAGTCCAATAATATTAACAGATAAAAAAATGTTTAACAATCACTATTCGAAGCCAAGGGAAAACTCTTGATTAACATAACCATTCAGTGACGGGTGGTAAGAGTCTGTAAAAATGACTATCCCTTGTACGTCATTCCCCGACTCGCCTGTCCTCGACTTGCCTGTCCTCGACTTGATCGGGGAATCGGGGAATCGGGGAATCCAGTTTATTTGTATAGATTTCCGCTTTCGCAGAAACAATGTCTGGATACTCCGGTCAATCTCCCGGTCAAGCCGGAAGAGGAGTATGACGATCTCCACCCGTCACTGAATAGTTACTGATTAACAAGTCTTTATTGAAGTTGCATAATGATTTATACTAATGTGTTGAACAGGCCAGGACTGGCAGTGAAAAGTCCGGCAGATATTTAGAGGAGAAACATGAAAATTGCCTTTGTTTTCCCCGGTCAGGGTTCGCAGCATGTTGGCATGGGAAAAGACCTGCATGATAATTTTGAAGAGGTTAGGGAATTATATAAAGTTGCCTCGGATTCCCTGGGTTATGATGTTGCTGACCTGAGCTTTAACGGGCCTCTGGAAGAACTTAACAAAACCTTTAAAACTCAGCCATGTCTTTTAACAGCGAGCTTTTCCGCTTTCAGGGTGTTCTCATCAAAAGGAATAAAACCTTTTTGTGTGGCAGGCCACAGCCTTGGCGAATATTCTGCGGTCACAGCCTCAGGATCCTTCTCATTTAAAGAGGCAGTTAAGCTAACGGAAAAAAGAGGGCAGTACATGCAGGAGGCGGTGCCAGAAGGCATGGGGCTTATGGCCGCTATTTTAGGCCTTGACAGAGACGCGGTTACTAAAATATGCAATTCTGCAAAATCCGGCTGTGTTGCCCCTGCAAACTATAACTGTCCGGGCCAGATTGTTATCTCAGGGGAAAAGAGGGCTGTTCAGGAGGTAATAAAACTCGCAAAAGACACTGGCGCTAAGAGGGCAATACCTCTATCTGTATCAGTTCCATCCCATTCAAGCCTTATGACAGGTGCATCCAAAAGGCTTTCTGAACTTCTTGATACTGTCGATTTTCAATCACCTCAAATACGTGTTGTCAGCAACTCAGATGCTGTGTACCTTGATAAACCGGAGGAAATCAAACAATCCCTGATAAAACAGTTAAACAATCCTCTCTTATGGGAAGACTCTGTTCGGCTTATGATAGAGAGTGGAGTGGAGACATTTATTGAACTCGGCCCTAAAAAGGTTCTCTCAGGACTTATCAAAAGGATAGACGGAGATGTGAAGATTTTAAATGTTGAAGATACAAAGAGCCTTTCAGAAACATTAATGGCTCTTGCTTAATAAGGTTTTATTGCCCTCTAATTTTTTCCTGCCATTTTCGGGCATTGGTTATTATTTCAGATTCATCCATTGTAACAAGTTCGCTGTTGTCAACCACGATTTTTCCATTTACCACCACTGTCTCTACATCTGAGGGCCTCATACTGTACGTAATGACTGAATAGATATCATAAATCGGTGTTAGGTGAGGGCTTTCTAAATTAGCAATGACAAGGTCAGCTCGTTTGCCGGGTCTGATAGAGCCAATTTTATCCTCCATACCTAGAACTTCAGCGCCCCATCTTGTTGCCATTAAAAGGGCTGTTTTGCTATCAACTGCTGTCGGGTCTTCTGAGACAGCCTTGTGGAGCTTTGCAGCTGTTGACATTTCACTTAATATGTTCAGGTCATTATTGCTTGCGGCACCGTCAGTGCCAAGACCGAGCTTTACGCCTGCGCTAAGCATCTTGGTCACAGGCGCAATGCCGGAGGCGAGCTTGAGATTGCTTTCAATGCAGTGAGAAACTCCAACCTTTCTCTCCGCCAGAATCTCTATTTCTCTTTCAGTAAGCCATACACAGTGTGCAGCGTTCAAGCGTTTATTCAGAAATCCTGTACTATCTAAATACTCTACAGGTGTCTTGCCGTAGCGTTTTTTAATCTCAGAGAGCTCCCATTTTGTTTCTGAAAGATGTGTGTGCATTGGTATATCATGTCTTTCTGCAACCTCTACTGCCCTTTTAAAGGCCTCGGGGCCGCATGTGTAGGTGGCATGAGGTGCAATACATGGTGTTATCGTCTCTTTGCCCGTCCAGTCATTAATAAACCTTTCGGCATTTTCAAAATATTCATCAGTAGTTGAGGCAAATTTTGTAGGAGAGTCAAGTATACCAGCCCCAAGGACTGCCCTCATTCCTGCCTTTTCAGTTGCCCCTGCAACAGCATCTGAATAGAAATACATGTCACAGTAGGTTGTAATGCCTGCCTTAAGCATCTCAAGGCAGGCAAGCTCAACAGCATCTGATACAAATTCATTACTGAGCCATTTTGTCTCTGCAGGCCAGATATACTTTTCAAGCCATTCATTCAGGGGCAGGTCATCAGCAAGCCCCCTGAAATATACCATTGCCGCATGAGTGTGGGTATTAATTAAGCCGGGGAATATGACCCTTCCTTTACCCCCCAGTGTTTTTTTTGAAGTGTATTTCCCGGAGATATCAGCAAATGTTCCAATATCTGTAATAATTTTGCCTGTAACCGCAACTGCGCCGTCTCTTATTGCAGAAAGGTCACCTTCCATTGTAAGCAGATAGTCTGCCCTTAAAATAAAATCAACTTTGGTCATGTATTTCCTTTAGTTGTCATTCCCGTGAAAGCGGGAATCCAGACGTCATCCCT
Source organism: Thermodesulfovibrionia bacterium (assembly GCA_036446195.1). Taxonomy (GTDB): domain Bacteria; phylum Nitrospirota; class Thermodesulfovibrionia; order UBA6902; family BMS3Bbin08; genus JAZFSN01. Next base: position 7,197 of record JAZFSN010000102.1, read on the forward strand.
GCAAAAACAGGGAACTAAAATAAATGAATGGATTCCGGGTCAAGCCCGGAATGACAGAAATGGAAGCAAACTTTATACTGTTTCAATCAGTTTCTCTAAAATCTGAACGGCATTAAGCGCTGCGCCTTTTCTTAAATTATCCGAGACAACCCACATATTAATGCCGTTTTCTACAGAACTGTCTTCCCTGATTCTGCCGACATACACCTCGTCTTTACCATCGGCATCAACCGGCAGAGGATAAATATTTTTTTCGGGTACGTCAAAGACTGTAATTCCCGGTGCCTTTGAAAGCAGTGCCCTTATTTCGTCAGCGCCAAGTTTTTTCTCGGTTTCAATGTTAATGGATTCTGAATGGCCTCTGAATACCGGGACCCTTACAGCAGTAGCGGTTATCCTTATAGAATTATCACCAAGAATCTTCTTTGTCTCGTTTATCATCTTGAGCTCTTCTTTTGTGTATCCGCTGTCAGTAAACGCGTCAATATGCGGAAGGCAGTTAAAGGCTATCTGATGCGGATAGACATCCGGTTTTATATCCTTAAAATTCAATACATCAGAGGTCTGGTGTAATAACTCATCCATGGCCTTTTTACCAGTGCCTGAGACTGACTGGAATGTGGTCACAACAACCCTTTTGATTCTGGAAGCGTCATGTATTGGCTTTAGTGCGATAACCATCTGGATTGTAGAGCAGTTAGGATTTGCTATTATGCCTTTGTGCCATTCCAGGTCGTTTGCATTTACCTCTGGCACGACAAGCGGCACTTCTGAGTCCATTCTCCATGCGCTTGAATTGTCAACAACAACACAGCCTGCCTTAACAGCGATTGGCGCGAAATGTTTGCTTCTTTCGCCGCCTGCTGAAAAAAGCGCAATGTCTATGCCCTTAAAGACATCCTCTGCGAGTACCTCAACAGGCACTTCTTTATTGCGGAATTCAAGGGTTTTGCCTGATGAACGCTCTGAAGCAAAAAGGCGGAGCCTGCCTATCGGAAAATCCCTTTGATCGAGAATAGCAACCATCTCATTTCCAACCGCGCCTGTTGCTCCCACAACAGCCACAATGTATTTATCTTTATTTTTGAGCATGTTACCCCTTTTAATTCCTGTTGTCTATCATTGTTATACATAGCGTCATAAGTAATTGTGCATAAATCGTCATTCCCGCAGTTCTTAAGCGGGAATCCATAAGCAGTTGGTTTGTCAGATTCGCCGAGGCGAAAAAGAATACTGGATTCCCGATAAAAAATTTCTGGAATGACAAATCAGATGCAAAAGACTCTATTAGCAATAAAATATGTCACTCTGTATAAATGCTAACTTTATCCAACCTCAGGTCAATACGACTCCCGAGGAGGGTCTCCGCGAAGAGTCGCTTCGACTTCACCTTAGACTCGCTTCGAGCGGATTCGCCGAGGCAGACAATAATTTTGAATTTTTTTGCTTATTGTATGGTGTCTATCCTAAAGTTTTTGTTCCTGAATGTATTTTACAACCAGGTCTCCTACCTCAGATGTTGTGTGCCCCATGTGTTTTGCTGAAAGGCTTTTTAAATGTTTTCCTGTAACCTGCATAACAGCGCGTTCTACTGCTGTTCCAGCCTCTTCTTCTCCAATATGCTCCAGCATCATGCCGGCCGCGCATATGGCTGCAAGCGGGTTTATCATGCCTTTGCCCGTGTATTTGGGCGCAGATCCGCCTATTGGTTCAAACATGGATATGCCGTCAGGGTTTATATTTCCTCCTGCAGCAATACCCATGCCGCCCTGAATCATTGCGCCGAGGTCAGTAATAATATCACCGAACATATTATCCGTTACAATCACATCAAACCACTCGGGGTTTTTTATAAACCACATGGTAATTGCATCAACATGTGCATAATCAGTCTTTATGTCAGCATACTCTGTTGCGACCTCCTGAAATGTTCTTTCCCAGAGGTCAAAAGCAAAAGTAAGCACATTTGTTTTTCCGCAGAGGGTAAGTTTGTTCATCTTGTTTCTCTTCCGGCAATA
>JAZFSN010000103.1:0-10320 GCA_036446195.1 Thermodesulfovibrionia bacterium
CAACCCGAATAAATTAACAGGACGGACAAGAACAAATAAGATTGTTAATTTTGAAGGAAGTCGCGAATTTATTGGGAAGTTGGTTGGTGTAAAAATTTTGGAAGCCAAGCAACATTCTTTAAATGGGGAGGTAATCTAGTGTGTCAAACGTTTTTAGGGACAGTCCCGCCTGTCCCGAGGCTGTTTTCGGGGATTCTACCCCCATTCTTGCTTTCGCAAGAAAACATGGGGGTAAATACGGGACAATCCCTGTTCTGGAGGCTAAACGGCATTCGTTATACGGCGAAATTCAACGCAGATGATCACAGATTCTAAAAAAGCACCTGCCTGCCGGCAGGCAGGGATGATCGCAGAAATATGAGAATTTCAATTACAACCCTTGGCTGCAAGGTAAATCAGGCAGAAAGCGCATCGATTGAAGGAACTCTAAGGGAAAACGGTCATGAAATTGTCCCGATGCTTCGGGATACTGATCGTGACCGACCTGATGTCTGTATAATAAATACCTGCACTGTAACATCAAAAAGCGATTATCAGTCAAGGCAGATGATAAGAAGGGCTGTGAAGTCAGGCGCGAGGGTTATTGCCACGGGATGTTATGCTCAGCTAAGACCAGAGGAAATATTAAAGATAAAAGGCCTTGAGCTTATTCTTGGAAATTCAGAAAAAGGCAGACTGAACGAATATCTTTATAAATTATTCCCCGGAAAACTCAAACCGGAAAACCCTGAATCAGTTCCAAAGTGTAATGATAATGAGTCCATGACGCGTGTTTTAGTTGAATCTCCGGAAACCCCCATGAAACTTGGCCCATATTATTCAAACAGGTCAAGGGCATTTCTAAAGATACAGGATGGATGTAATTTTTCCTGTTCCTACTGTACAGTACCAATGGCGCGCGGGAAAAGCCGTAGTCTTAATCCTGCTGATGTGTTAAGCGCTGCTGAAAAACTTGTTGCTGACGGATATGAAGAGATAGTTTTAACAGGAATCCATATTGGTTCTTATGGATTAGAACTTAAACCTGAAAGTTCTTTATTAGAGATTGTGAATAAAATTATAAATGTTAATCCCTTAATAAGACTTAGATTGAGTTCAATAGAGCCTCAGGAGTTTAAAAAAGATTTCTTGTTGTTAATAAAGCAGGTCGGTTCCCGAGGCCGTCTATGTCCGCATCTTCATATTCCACTTCAGAGCGGTTCGGATAATGTATTAAAATTAATGAAGAGGGGCTATAACATATCTTTTTTTAAAAAACTTATTAATGAAATAGTTATGACACATCCTGATATATCAATTGGCACTGATATAATTGTTGGTTTCCCCGGTGAAAGTGAAAATGATTTCAGAGACACAATAAAATTTTTGGAAGAATTGCCCCTGAGTTATATACATGTATTTCCTTATTCACAAAGGCCTTATACAAGGGCTTCAACGCTGAAAGGGCAGATCAGCAATGAGATTAAAAAAAAGAGAGTCAATATAATTTTGGAGACTGCCAGAAATAAGAAAAATGCTTATTTAATCAGGCATTTAGGTAAAACTCTGGATGTAATAGTTGAAAGAAAAACTGCAACTACATGTTTTTATAGGGCAATATCAGAAAATTATATCAGGCTATTAGTGAAGGCTGATAACCTGATTGAGGGCAAAAGCTTGCTGGTAAAGGCAGTGTCTATTAGTGACGGAGAACTAATTAGCATGCCTGTATAATATAGTCGTTTAATATAAGCTAACCCTTTAATTTTTAAATATTTTTTAGCTGCCTAAATATTGTGCAATCCCCGTAGATTCAAGTCAGAAAGCCATTCTCTGGAGGGGTAGATAGTCCGTTAATAACATCTTTTTAACAGGGGATTAATTGACCTTATGTCCGATAAGATATATTATGTAAAATAACCAGCTAACCATCTCTTTGCCTCTGCCTTTGTTTTTATTAAACCTTTGAACTGTTGCTCCTTAAGAGATGAAAGGATTTTACCCAACGCAGTGCCGGGTTTTATTTTTAATAACTTTTGTACATCATTGCCGTTTAAAAGAATTTTATTTTTTATCTTCAGGAATTCATCTGCTTTTTTTAGAACCCATTTTAAATTTTTTCCTGTTATAAATGATAAAATAATGGCTGTCTCCAAAACTCTGTCGCCTGCTGCACTGAATGTTTTATATAGTTCCTCATGTGAAATCTTTTTTATAGTTCGGGATCGTTTCAAAACAACTTCATTGTATACGTTGTGGATATCTCTTAAAGCCTTGTTAATATTTTTACTGATTTTGAGTCGGCCGATTGTAATTACCTCCCCGGTTAATAGCAATGCAAGACGCAGAAGACCAATCCTGTTAAGACACTGACTTATTTCTTCATTAAGTTGTGCAGTTATCTTTTTTCCTTCAGGTATCTTTAAACATTCTTTTTTTAAAAATGAATCAAAATCTCCAAGAAATTTTATTTTCCTGGATAAAATATTGGAATTTCCAACATCCGGCGTATTTAAAATCTTATCAAGAACCTTATCTTTGTAAAATTCAAGTAAATATTTAAAGCTGTTATTATTACTGAGAATTTTAAAAAATTCCTCGGTTATTCTTTCAGGCGCTACATTTGTAAGGCCGTGGGCATAACGTTTTATTTTTTCCCTTGTATGCTTTTCAATCCTGAAGCCAAGCTCTGCTGCAATCCGATAGGCCCTTATGGTTCTCAGGGGATCATTTCCAAGATTTTTTGCCCTTACTGCCGTTACAATTCTGTTTTTTAAGTCTTTTCTGCCACCGGCAGGGTCAATAATGCCTGTTTCAGGAGACCATGCAATCGCATTAATTGTAAAATCGCGGTCCTTTAAATCGTTATTAATCGAGGTAGTAAGATTTGAAAAATCCAGTACTTCTCTGACTCCTGAAATGAGTTGACCCTGACGGGCTGCCCCTTTTTTATGTTTTATTACTACGCGGTATATTGTGCCGTTCCTGAATATAATAAATGTGCCATTAAATTTTTTTGCAGCTTTAATGGCAATTTTTTTAGCATTTTTTTTTAATACAAAATCCTTGTCTTTTGTCTTCTTACCGAGTAAAATATCGCGGATATAACCGCCGACAATGAATATATCTTTTTTCCCATTGTTAAAGACCCATCTGTTTACCGGGTCTGATAGAATTTTTTTTGAAATATCCATATTATTGATAAATGCAAAAGCAATGTCCTCCGATTACGGCAATGTTGTCATTCCTGCGAAAGCAGGAATCCAGAGGTAAAAAAATGGATTCCGTGTCAAGCACGGAATGACGTGATAGCGGACATTATTTATATGTGAGTCAATAGCTCGTAATGAGTAACGCGGGATGTATTCTTAATTTTACTCATTACTCGTCACTTATCACGGATTACGGATTTTAGCCGCGTAGTTCCGCATTTAAGGAATTTTCAAGTTCATTTAGAATTTTTGAGTGTACCTGATTCACCTCAGTGTCAGTAAGTGTCCTGTCCCCTACCCTGTAACGAATGGCAAAGGCGAGGCTTTTTTTCTCCCGGGGAACAGGTTTACCAGTATAAATATCAAATAATTTAACTGACTCAATCATATCAGAATTAATACTCCTGATAACACTTTCTGCATTTGCTGCTGTTATGTCCTGAGAAACAACTATAGCTATGTCCCGTTCAATATATGGATATTTAGGCAGGGACGAGAAGGTGGTTTTTGCCGTTATATAAGGCAGGAGCAGGTCAATGTCTAATTCTAAAAGGTTTATGTTTGGATTTATATCAAAATCCTGAGCCACATTAGGATGAAGTGTACCCAGCGTCCCTATAATTTGGCTGTCTAACTTTATAACACATGATTTACCAGGATGAAGATATGGCTCACTTAATGATGGTTCCTGAATAAAGGAGCAATTCTTTATTTTAAGTTCAATAAAAAAATTTTCCAGGGCACCCTTTAAGTCATAAAATCCATCGTGTTTTCCCTCCCACAAAGAAGCCCCTGTATCTTTTAAACAGACTGCTGCCATTTTCAGCACTTCATCAGGCAGTTTTTGTCCTGAAGGTAAAAATACATTTGAAATTTCAAAAAACTTTATAGATTTTTCGCCACGGTTAATATTTAAGCTTACATTATCAAGCATGGCTGGAATGAGGGTGGTTCTGAGTGCTTCTTCCTCTATTCTCAGGGGGTTTCTTATTTTAATAAAGTTTCTCCTGAAGTCTTCCTGAGAAATCCTCAGCTTGTCCAGAACCAAAGGATTTAAAAAACTGTAATTTATTGCCTCTGAATATCCTGATTTTCTCATCAAATCCTTTACAGTTTTTACGATGTTCCACCGTGTATATTTACGTACAGGCTGCATTCTCACTACTGGCAAAGTTGAGGGGATTTTGTCATAGCCATAAAGCCTTGCAATTTCTTCTATCACGTCCATATCCATCTGTATATCCAATCTGAAACTGGGGGGTGTGACTATAATACTGTTACCATCTATCCTGGTCTCAATCTCCAGGCCCTTTAACATTTCCTGTGCCATATATGGTGTAATATCAGTTCCAAGGATGGTGTTGATTTTTTCAAGAGTTATAGTGATATCCCCGGAGCGGAAAGGCTTTGTATATGCATCACTGATTTTTGTGGATTTCCCCCCTGCAATCTCAGTGACAAGCTGTGCCGCCCTGTCAAGGGCTGATACAGACCTGTTTATATCTGCTCCCCTTTCAAATCTGTAAGAAGACTCTGTGCTCAGGTTTAGTGCCTTTGAGGTCCTTCTTATGGAAAGCGGGTCGAAACAGGCGCTTTCAAGAAGTACATTAACTGTTGATTCAGTGACCTCTGTTTCCAGCCCGCCCATTACCCCTGCTATTGCAACAGGTTTTTTTTCATCCCAGATTAAAAGCATATCCTTGCCGAGAGTTTTCTCATCTCCGTCAAGGGTCATAAACTTTTTAACTGAGCCCGCTGTTTTTACTATGATGGAATTGCCGTCAAGTTTGTCCAGGTCAAAGGCATGCAGGGGATGCCCTATTTCCCAAAGCACATAGTTTGTAATATCAACTATGTTATTTACCGGCCTGATTCCATGAGATTCAAGTCTCTTTGAAATCCATCCGGGAGAAGGTTTGACTTCAACTCCAAGGATAATCCTTGATGAATATCTGGAACATAGATTGGTGTCTTTTATTTCTATTTTAGGCCCTGCCCCGTCTTCTTCTTTAACAGGGACAGGTTTAGCTTTAAGAGGGAACCTCAGAATAGCAGATATCTCGCGTGCAATGCCTGTTATACTCAGGCAATCGGGCCTGTTAGGGGTTATGTTAATCTCCAATATGGAGTCATCTTCATCCTCACTATTCGGGACTATATCTTCCACTTCAAGTCCTGCCATTGTAAGGGCATTTGCCAACTCTGCAGGTGTAAGGGAAAAATCAACAAATTCTTTAAGCCATTTTATTGAAGCCTTCATCTAATCTCCAAAAGATGTTATTGGTTATACGTTATATGTTATACGAATAACTAATACCTAAATTGAGCGGTTCTTAAGTTATTTTGTCATTCCCGTGAAGCTTGTCCCCGCAGGTAGTAAGCGGGGAACGGGAATCCAGTCTTTAAAAGACTCTGGATTCCGCATCAAGTGCGGAATGACAGACTGTGTCCTTCACCCAATGGGTGATTTTGGGTATATCCTGAAAATCTTTATTTTCAATACATTAACTGGTTTTTGTATCATAAACCACTCAACTTAGGTACAAATAATTTGAAATGATAATTGTTAAATGATAATTTTTACTTTTTAAGTCTCTCAAGCACTTTCTGTACATCGTCCCATGTAAGCCACTTGTCCTTTGGGTTTCGCATTAAATATGCCGGATGAAAAGTAGGCATAACAGGAATCCCCTTGTAACTGTAGAACCTTCCCCTGAGTTTGCTAATAGGAATCCTGGTTCCTGTAAGATTATGGGCAGAAATTCTACCCAGGGCTATAATAATCTTCGGCCCTGTTATCTCTATCTGTTTTTCAAGAAAAGGACTGCATGAAGCCATTTCGTCTTCCTCCGGATCCCTGTTTGACGGAGGTCTGCATTTTACAATATTTGCTATGTACACATCTTCACGTTTTAACCCCATTTTATTTATCAGACTGGCCAGCACCTTTCCGGCATCGCCGACAAAAGGTCTTGCCTGCAGATCTTCTTCCCTGCCGGGCCCCTCTCCTATGAACATGAGTTCTGCATCCGGCTTGCCTTCACCAAAAACAACATTCCTGCGTCCTTTTGAAAGCCTGCATAGCTGGCAGTTGTTGATTTCAGCCTGCATGTCTTTTAACAGCTTTAACTTATTGGGGGCGTAAGCACCTGCCCTGTCAGAAACACAACAATTCTGCTTTGCAACAGCAGGGCGGATTTCCAAAAGTGATGACAGGTCACTTTTTTTTATTGGAAGATGTTTAAATCCAAGACTCTCATAAAACTCCATTGCCTTTTTTAGTTCTTTTATTATCTCAGCCTTATCATTCATATTTAGTCTTTGTTCTTTAACTGACAACTGATAGCTGATAGCTGTCGTTTTTATTCCCCCCATTTCAGCTTTTTCCTCAGGATCTGAAAATAATCTGCTTCATGTAAAAGGATAAATTTTGTTTCAAAGTCTGCTTTCCTGATTATTATTCTGTCTTTTACCTTTAAAGGAACGCCTACCTGACCATCAAGGGTAAGATAAACATCCCTGCCGTTTTTAATGCTGATTTCAAGAACAGAATTATCCGGAAGTACCAATGGCCTGTTTGTTAAAATATGAGGGCATATAGGTGTCATAACAAAAACCTCAAGTGTCGGATATAATATTGGGCCTCCAGCAGAAAGAGAATGGGCAGTGGAGCCTGTAGGGGTAGATACAATAAGTCCGTCAGCCCTGAAAGTGGTAACATATTTTTTATTAATATGCACATCAAGCTCAGCCATTCTTGCAAGCGCGCTTTTGTTTATCACAACATCGTTAAGTGCTGTGTGCTTTGCAATTTTTTTCTTTCCGCGATATACATCTACAGAAAGCATTATGCGCTTTTCAAAGCGGCATCCGGCTGAAGCTGTTTTTTCTATTATCTCCCTGCTGATTTCAGCATGGCTTATTTCAGTAATAAATCCAAGTCCACCGAGATTTACCCCCAGTAACGGGATGCCCCTGTTCCCGACAAGTCTGGCCACACTTAAAAGCATTCCGTCCCCGCCAAAAACAATTATTACATCTGCCCGTGATACTATTTTCTGCTTTGTATAGCCTTTAACCCTGAAATTTGATGCAATTTCATCCTCAACAAAAATCTTAAACTTTTTCTTATCAATAAACGACAGAAGATTTCTAACAGAATCAATAGCGGTTTTCGAACCTTTTTTAACAATTACTCCGATTTTTCTCATAAGTATAACTTCCTTATACTTGATTACACCGATTTTTTTCGCCCCAGCGAATCCGCCGAGGCGGAAAAGACGATTACATAGATTATTTTAATACAACTTTATCACCATCTGTGTAATCTGAGTTTTTATCTGTGGAATCAGGTGTCCATATTTAATTGGACACCCTCTATCTCGATTTGCCTTGAATTATCTCCAGTATAGACAAGCCGTACCTTAATGCTCTCAGCAGGTATTTCTCTGTCAGCTCTTTCTGCCCACTCCAGAACAGATATGCCGTTTCCGCCTATATATTCCTCCAGTCCCAGTTCAGCTACCCTGTCATGGCTCACCCTGTACAGGTCTATATGATAAAAAGGGACTTTTCCTTTATGCTCTGAAATAATGATAAAACTCGGGCTTGTTATATCCCTTTCGTCTATTCCAATAACAGATGCTATTCCCTTAACAAGGGTGGTCTTGCCTGAGCCAAGCTCGCCATAAAGACATACAACGTCGCCGCATTTAAGCCCTTTCCCGATTTTGCGGCCAATTTCTTTCGTCTCAACTTCATTTCTACTTTGAATCATCATATGTTATAGCACTCACTACATCTGCCTTTCCAACAATCCCAACAACGACCCCATCCCTGAGAACCGGTAGTAGATGAATCTTTTTTTCTGACATTATTGTTGCGATTTCCTCCAGGGATGTTTCCTCTGTTATTGATACAACTTTTTTACTGCATATCTCTTCAACAGTTGCAGCGGTCATTTTTTTAATTTCTTCCTCTATTTTACCTGAGCCCAAAACAAAAAAGGCATCAAAAAGCCTTATTACAGTAGGTATATGCAGTCGCTTGTTCTGGTTTATCAGATCATTTTCAGTAACAATTCCAATAAGATTTTTTTTGTCATCTACAACCGGTGCTCCGCTTATTCTATGCTCTATCAACAGCCTTGCAAGTTCTTCTACGGTTGCCTCCGGCCTGATAGTAATAACATTCTTTTTCATGAAATCTTTTGCCTTTAGCATAATTCCTCCTCTAGCATATTCCTTTATATTAGCACATTACAATAAAACCGCTCCGGACTGTCCCACACCTTAGAATATACCGATAAACCCACCCTGCCTTCCTGTTCTGCCCTTTCGCTGGGACTGTCCCGTATTTACGGACAGAGGTCAATATGACCGAAGTCGTAGAATCCCCGACAAAAGATTCGGGACAGGCGGGACTGTCCCACACCTTAGAATATACCAATAAACCCACCCTGCCTTCCTGTTCTGCCCTTTGAATATCTATACGAATAAAACCTGTCCGGATTACAAGAAGTGCATTCGTCGAACTGCCAGATATTCTTCTGCAAAATACCCATGGCTAATGCCTGAATCATATTTGCTGAAGCAAGGTCAATGAAATACTTATCTTTCTTCTTATAGCAGTAATTGCCCTTGCCGGTGGCCCTGCTGACAGCCTCATGAACATCATCTTTTACGCAGTAACAGCATTTCCTTATACTCGGCCCTGTCGCAATCAATATATCCTTTTTTGATGAATGAAATTCATCAAGCATGATTTTTATGGTTTTCTTTAAAATCTGCTTTGCAGTGCCCCTCCAGCCCGCATGAACAGCGCCTATGACCACCCTCTTATTATCAAGCAGAAGAACAGGTACACAGTCTGCAGTTTGAACGCCTATTAGCAAGCCTTTCCTGTCTGTTACCACAGCATCTGCAATTACCGGCTTAAGGTCTGATTCAAGTATGTGGATTTTGTCAGTATGCTTCTGTACAGGAAAGTAAACACTATGCCTTGAGACATTTACGAACCCTGCAATACTCTCAACAGAATGATTAAAGGAATTGGTGCTGAAAAAGGCTTTAACTCCGGAATGACTAAAAATCGGTGGTTTGATAAGGCCAATACTTTTTACCACTTGCATTTAAAAAATCATAACAGATTTTTAACTTAAAATGAATAGCGAGCGTTAGTGAGTAAATATAATAATAAGCAAATCCTTACATTCAGGTTTCCGAAGGGAAGATAAAATGAATAGCGAGCTAAAGGCGAGCGAATATGATTAATTAGTTAATTCCTTACATTCAGGTTTCCGAAGGGAAGATAAAATGAATAGCGAACTAAAGGCAAGCGAATATGATTAATTAGCAAATTCCTTACATTCAGGTTTCCGAAGGGGAACATCAAATGAAACAACAGCCACAACTAACCGGGTTTTATTGACTTAAAAACTGCGGGTATTGCATTAATCATATCTGAGGCAATTAAAGAATGTTTTCCTTTCTTTTTTGCAACAACATCGCCAATAAGACCGTGCATATATACTCCAAGAATTGACGCATTCCGGGGGGTCAGACCCTGTGCAAGCAATGCTGAAATCATGCCTGTAAGCACATCCCCTGTCCCCGCAGTAGCCATGCCGGGATTGCCGGTGGGATTTATAAAAGCCCTTGCATCAGGCGTGGAGATTATTGTGGGAACACCTTTGAGCACAAGACATATTTTTGTCTTTTTAGCAAAGGTCATGGCAATATTAATCCTGTCTTTTTCAATTATAGTTCGTAATTCTTTTTCTGACTCCTGACCCCTGACCCCTGACCCCTGACTTAAGAGTCTTGCCATTTCACCCGGATGAGGAGTAAGGATAAGCGGGACCCTGCTCTTTTTTAAAACACCTGCTTTGCCGGATATTGCATTTATCCCGTCAGCATCAATAACCAGGGGAACACTTGACCTGGTAATAAGTAAACTAACGAGTCCTGAAATTTCATCATCAACAGATATTCCCGGGCCTATTGCAAGGACACTTGCTGTTTGCCTGAGAAATTTTAATATTGGTTTGACTGCCTCGTACGAAAGAGTGCCGTTCCCTTTATCCGGCAAAGGCAAAACCATTTCCTCTGTAACTCTTGACTGGAATATA
>JAZFSN010000104.1:0-9045 GCA_036446195.1 Thermodesulfovibrionia bacterium
TCCTTTCGTGGTATGAACAGAAGGCTGTGGCGATACTGCTGACTCTCTTTCACCTCGGCATTAAGGATATAAGGCTTGGGCCTACACTCCCGTCCTTTTTGACCCCGAACGTACTCAACCTGCTGGTAGAGAATTATAATATCAAACCTATCACTACGCCTGATGAGGATCTGGCAGAAATGCTTAAAGAAGAACTTGTTCAGGTATAACGGGCATATAAGCGTATCTGCAGGGGGACTTTGCTCCCCCTGTCAGAATTGGGGTCAAACCTAAAATATACATTTTACAGAAAGAGCTTTTAGAAACGTAAAAATTTTTTACCCTCTATTTCAAAAAATAGAGAAAGTACTATAATCTATTGTAAGTTTATCTAAAGAAACCACAACTTCCAATTAACTATGAAGACAAAGCATTTAAGTTCTGTTTTAATTGGTCTTTATTTTATTATAGTTAGCTGTTCGGTTATTACAGCTCCCTATAAAATCACTAAAGGTGCTGTAAAAGGCAGTATATGGACAGTAAAGACAACATACAAAGTTACTGCCGGCACCACAAAAGTCATATATAAAATAGGTGAATTCACTTATGAAGTAGTCAAGGCGCCCCTTGACTGGACGCTGACTAATAATATTGATACGATAGACGGTCTCCCTCCAAAAGAGGCTATACGACTGGGGAGGGTGAAAAACTCTCCCTATACTGTCAAAGGGAGAAGGTATTATCCCATGTCTTTAGAGAAAGCTAAAGATTATAAGGAGGTGGGAATTGCGTCCTGGTATGGCTATGAGACACGACGTAAAAAAGGCGGATATATGACGGCCAATGGCGAAGCATTTAATCCAGATGGTTTAACCGCTGCCCATAAATACTTGCCACTTCCAATGTACGTCAAGGTTACAAACCTCAGAAACGAGCGTTCAATAATTGTGAGGGTTAACGACCGGGGACCATTTCCGGGCAGGAACAATCCAAAATCAGGTGACAGAATTATTGATCTAAGTATGGGTGCAGCCAAGAAGCTGGGTTTTTATAAAAAGGGAATAACTCGAGTAAAGGTCGAAGCAATACAGATTAAAGAAACTGGTTGAATATGCCGCTTTATCCTTTATGTACCTGCTTCTACTGGAGTGTCTCTGAAAAAAACTGATTTAATTCTCGCTTTGGGGTCTTAAAAATGACCCTTGTTTTGGCGTTTCTGTCTTTTCTCTTCCTGCTTTTTATGTCGCTTCAGTTCTTTTTTCCGCTTATTGGCACTGTACATGCCACCACGCTTTGCCACACATGTCTCCCCTGATTGAGTAACTTGTCCAGATAATCTTTATTGCAGTGGAAATTGAACAGTCACACTACTAAACAGTACTCAAAAATTGACAGCTAAAAAAATTCAGCTACCTATTGAAAAAGCAGCCCCCGGTTAACGGGGACTGCTTCCCAGGTTTATTGCTTTACGATATTTGTTGCCTTTGGGCCCTTATCGCCTTCAGTGACATCAAAGGTGACTTTATCCCCTTCAGCCAGGCTTTTGTAGCCGTCACCCTTAATCTCGGAAAAATGCGCAAAAACATCGGGACCACCATCATCCTGGGTAATGAAACCAAACCCCTTGGACTCATTGAACCATTTTACAGTTCCATTTGCCATACTGCTTTCCCTCCCTGTTTAATAAACCAAATTCTCAATGAATCCGGCTCGTAATAAAAAAAGACCGCAAAGTTTAAAGTCTTTGTGGCCATACCTTTAACAAAAACTTCTAAAACTTCGAATAGATAATGGCATTTTTTATTATTAATTGTCAATGCCAATTACCTTCAGGGGTAAAAAAAAAGGATACTCCTTAATTTATGTCTAAAATCCTGTATTCTGTTAAACAGTATATAAAAATTTTTCTTTACCATGAGTCTACGGCTTATAGAGGAAATACTGAGGGTAATATAGTGCCTTCATATCTCCTCATTCAGCTGATTGGTTATATATTTTTTACAAACTTCAAGATATTTTAACCTAAAAATAGGCGATTAACCACTCTACGAGTCGTAGACAGAGGGCACAGAGAAACAGGTCTGGACACAAATATTTATAAAGGTTAAGGTTGAGGTTGAGAATTAAAAAATATCTTTCTTAGCCTTAACCTTGACCTCAACCTTTTTAAGTTAGTACTCTTTGTGGTTAATTGCAGTTTTTGGGTGCATGGATATCAACGGCTAAAAAAACTCTTGACTCTGGACTAAGGTCAAAGGTTTATAATGTATTTAAGAGATGAAAAAATGGAACATTTAACTATCGGTAAACTGGCAAAAAAAACAGGAGTCGGCATTGATACAATCCGTTATTACGAAAGACAGGGGCTTATCCCTGAACCACGGAGAAGGGAATCAGGTTATCGTCAATATTCCGGTGAAATGGTTAAACGTATTCAGTTCATAAGACACGCGAAAGATTTGGGTTTTACCCTTAAAGAAATTAATGAACTTTTCTCGCTTAGATTTGACCCTAAGACAGAATGTTCAGTAGTTAAAAACAGGACTGAGGTAAAGATTTCAGATATCGAAGAGAAGATTTTAAATCTTCAGAGAATAAAAAAAGCATTGGTCAAACTGATGAAAGCCTGTAGTGGCCGAGGCCCTATCAGCGAATGCCCCATATTGGAGGCATTAGATAAATAAAAAGGTTCCCTGAGACCCTGCGCGGTTCAGGGGGAGGAGGTAAAGACTATGACAGCCAAACGAAAAATAGAGATATTCAGTGCAGGATGTCCGGTTTGCAAAAACACAGTCGACCTTGTAAATAAACTCGCCTGTGAATCCTGTGAAGTCAGTATTTTGGATATGAAGAAACCAGAAGTTGCAGAGCGTGCCAGAACCCTTGGCATCCGTTCTGTGCCTGCTGTTGTAATTGACGGGAAACCGGCTGATTGCTGTGCAGGAAGTGGACCAGATGAGACCACCCTGCGAAGTGCCGGAATCGGCAAACCTTTGTCCTGAAACCGATTGAGCAGGGAGCACATGGTGTTTCCCTGCTCAGATGCTTAAATGAAAATTTTATGTTATTACGGAATATATGAGCCAGATTAATCTATTGAATAAAACGAATCTATCGAGCACCGGAACAATATTAACGTCTCTACTGGCAACATCATGTTGTAATTGATAAATAATGTTTTTTTAGGAGGGTAAGATGATTAAAAAGAGTATTATTGTCTATAGCCAGTCCGGCTGAATGTTCTGCACAAAAGTGAAAGAGTATCTTTCGCAAAGAGGCGTTACATTCACTGAACGCGATATCTCAAAAGATGAGGACGCTATTAAAGATCTTCAAGAACTGGGGGTCATGACCACACCTGTGACTAAAATTGACGGTGAGATTGTAATTGGCTTTGACCAGCAAAAACTGGAGCAGTTGTTAAACGGCTGAGGGATATCGGCATACAATAATTAGACGAAAAACATTAACACATCATATGATGGGGGAATTATGATTAACAGGACACTTCTGATTTATATAACGGCACTTCTGTTTTTGGTCATTATAAATATATCTTTGGCAAGTGCCAAGATATTAAGCGTCAAAATTTCTGTCGACGGGCTGGCCTGCCCTTTCTGTGCTTATGGGGTAGAAAAAAAGCTCAAGCGCGTCAAAGGAGTAGGTTCCATAGACATCAGAATGCAAGAAGGCACGGTCACCCTGACTGCCGAACAGGGACAGTCCATAGACTTCGCAGAAGTGCCAGGTGCGATAAAAAATTCCGGCTTCAGCATGAGGCAGATGAAACTTGTAGCATCCGGTACTGTAATGGAAGAAGACGGTAACCTCTTTCTAAGGTACGAAGGCTCAGGAGAACGACTGGCTCTGAAAGATGTTGGCCCGGCACTCAGGGATAAGTTGACCATCAGTAAGTCTGTCATAGTCAAGGGCTATGTTATTGGGAAACCCGGGGGCCCGTGGTCGCTCAAACCAGAATCTGTAGAGGACGTTGCGAAATGAAGCGGATTCTGGTAATTATAGCTTTTCTGCCTATCTCTGTTTTTCCTCTTCCCTTACATGCACACGAGCCGATATTCGGGCTGGGACCCCATACAATATTTAAAGGAGGAGTGGGAATAGAGATAGAAATCGAAGGGGAAAAGGCGTCAGGCAGTGATGAGGAAGAAAAAGAGTATGTTTTATTTAACGAGATAATCTACGGGATTACGGCAGACCTGGCAATTACCTTTACCATTCCCTATGTTCTTAACCGTAAACAGGATGACGGAAAGGGAGAGGAGAGCAGTTCCGGAACAGGCGATTTAGCCCTCAGGACAAAGTACCGCTTCTGGCGCAGTGACCGTCCTGGCATACAGGACGCTGCGGCAGTCATAGCCGGAGTAAAGTTACCCACAGGAAATGACGACAAGACCCCGCGCCTTGGTAGCGGATCTACCGACTTTCTGTTGGCACTTACCGCTGCAAGGGAGTCTCTCAAGTGGTACTATTTCAGCGACATCCGCTACCGCTTTAATACCGAGGGCGAGGGCGGTCTCAGAAAGGGAAACAAACTCTTTGCCGACCTGGCCGTGGGAATACGTCCCTGGCCGACAGAGTATCTTAAACCAGACCTCGTGCTTATTGCCGAGCTTAACTGGGAGACTTTCCTGCGCGATGAGCTCCATGGCAACGACATCAGGGACTCGGGTGGTAACAGGTTATTCTTATCGCCTTCTTTCTTTATCACATACAGGAATTTGGCAGTTAAGGGAGGTTTGCAGATCCCGTTGCATCAAAACCTAAACGGAGAGCAGCCTGAGGTGGATTACCGCTTCAAACTGGCGGTCGAACTTCATATATAGGCGCTTGAGCATGTTGAAGTTCAGTATCTTGTTTTAGACGGAATATTGAGCAGTTTTTCTTCTCAAAATAATGGTGAATTTCTAAAAACAGGAGTAAAACATGTCAATAGGAAAACTCTTAATAAAGATTCTGGCCCTTGCAGTCGTGACTTCCCTTACCTCTTGCATCTGGTTCCCTTCAGCCCGTGAACCAGGCTACCAGCATATACTTTCCTGGGGTAAGACCGGAGAAGACCCTGGTGAGTTCCGGGAGCCCATCGGAATAGCCATAGAGGGTAGTGAAGTCTTTGTCAGTGAGGCCGGCAACAATCGGATTCAGGTGTTCGATCTTGAGGGGAATTTCCTCTACATGTTCGGGCATGAAGGCAAAGGCCCTGGTGAACTTGGAAGGCCCATGCTTATAGATATAAAAGATAACAGGATATATGTGCCGGAGTATCTTAATGACAGGGTGCAGGTGTTTTCCCTCACTGGCGAGCCCCTTGAGACTATTGGCTCCTCAGGCAAGGGAGCCGCAGAGTTTGATGCCCCGGGCGGAGTAGCTATCGGCGAGGACGGTAAGCTTTACGTGGCAGATTTCTACAACCATCGCATTCAGGTGCTCGGCCCCGAGGGATCACTCCACTTGCAACTTGGTGAAACAGGTGTAAAAGGGATCAGGGCGGGACTTTTCAACTATCCCACAGACGTCGCCCTTCTCCCCGGAGGCGACATAGTCGTGGCCGATGCCTATAACGACAGGATACAGGTCTTTACACCCGATGGAAAATTCTTGCGGAAATGGGGCGGACCTTTTGCCATTGATATTCACGGCAGTTTCAATGGATGGTTTAAAACATCTACTGCTGTAACAGTAGGGCCTGAAGGTAATATTTTTGTTGCTGACTTTTACAACCACCGGATACAGAAATTCAGTCCTAAAGGCGATTTTCTTGTAGCATTTGGTTCCAGGGGTAAAGAGTTGGGAAAGATGAAATTTCCCATTGATGTTGCATTAGATAAAGAAGGCAGTGTCTATGTTGTAGACTTTGGAAATAACCGTATCCAAAAATTTATGCAGATTAAACTAAAAGAAAGAAAAATCAAAAATTAAAGGGTTGAACCTGAATCTTATCACTTCAAAAACCTACTTAAATAGCAGGCTTAATCCTACCAAAAAAAGGGCTGTTAAAACAATTTTTTTAAATATTTCCTGGTTTATTCTGACAAGAAAATATTTACCGGTTTTAACGCCAAAATATGCTGTGCATACAAGAAAAGGAAGTAAAATATAATAAGATTTATCCTGAATAATTCCGGCAAAAAGATATGTCGGTATTCTTGTCAGGTCTATAACAAAGGCTATCATGGCCGAAGTTGCCACATATATCTCTTTTGGAAGATTGAAAGCAATCAGAAAAGCTGACCTTATGCCTCCTCCCAATCCAATTAAACCTGCCAATAATCCGGAAAGACCGCCGCCAATCATAGCATTTGTTCTGTTTTCTTTAAAAGCAAGTTTTGGCTTCAAAAAAGAAAAAACGGAGAATACCATAAGGAAAACAGCCAGCAAGGTCTTAATAATTTCAATAGGCGCAATGGAAATAAAGATAGCCCCTGTAAAGGCAAACAAAATGCTTGGAATTCCAAAAAGCAGAAATATTTTCCAATCAATTTCATTCCAGAACATTTTTATTTTAAATGTGTTATTAAACAAATGGAAACAGGCGATAAGAAAAATAGCTGTTTTAATATCCATAAAGAATATTGAAACAGGAATAAGAAGAGTAGAACTGCCGAAACCAGCTACTGTTGCTGCAACAGCGGCAAGATATGATACAGCCAGAAATAAAATGTTCTCAGCCATGTTTTATCTGCATTTTCGTTCCCGGCAAATTATAAGCAAATTGCTCTGTTTCCATAATGCTCATCACCTATCATTCTGCTATAAATCCTGATTTGTAAGAGGCAAAAAACTGGAATTAAGCAGTCAAACATAACCATGCTAATACCGTTCCAACTTTTTCTAACCAATTCACACTATTCTTTTCATTTTTAAGGACATACGTATAATACATCAGCATCCCGTTTCAGCAAGTCGCAGGATAGGATTTGTTATATTCAGTTGGAACGGCACTAACTGCCATATTGATGATGAATTTGTAACATTTTTTTATTTATTAGTCAATTGCTGACAGTTTGACCTTCGCCCATCTAAACTTGCCTGACGGGGAAAAATTTACCTATCAATTGGGGAATTTTGAATTTAATGCACATGAAGAATCAACTGAGGGAGCTAACGCCGAGCCAGTATATAAAAATATGGGGGTTGAACCTCCATATTTTTAAAGTCAATGCGAATGAGCAGGCAAATCGTCATGTATATGTTCAACAATGCGATGATGTCCCTCGCCCGATGCATTCACAGGATCAATATGGATTGTAGCATTGGAAAGATATTGCAAATGATGCAAAAGCTGGTGTCGTACCTCCTTGGCAATCTCGTGCCCTTTCTCAACAGAAAGTTCTGGGCCCACAGCTATATTTACCTCTGCATGAAGTCGATGACCTAACCATCTTACTCGTACTTCAGCGACATTCTGCACACCTGGCGTGTGATTTATCGCATGTTTGATTTCATCAATCACCTCTGGGTCTACCCCGTCGAGTAAACGGGTGAAAACAGACTTACCAGATTCCCATACGATGCGGAGGATTGCCACAGTAATGAGAAGACCTACGAGAGGGTCTGCCAATGGATATCCTAACCAGACTCCCACCGCACCGAAAAGGACGGCCAGACTAGTTAAGCCATCAACACGGGCGTGATAACCATCGGCAATTAGAGCGGCACTACCTATCTCTTTGCCAACCTTGATGCGAAAAATTGCTACAGCCTCATTGCCGAGGAAGCCAATCACCGATGCGATAATTACTGCCCAAAGATACTCTACCGTTCGTGGGTGAAAGAGACGTTCAATAGATTCATAGCCAGCGAAGATGGCGCTGAACAAGATAGTGAGCACGACCGCCACACCAGCCAGGTCCTCGACACGACCATAGCCATAAGTGAATTGTTTATTGGGTTTCCGTCGAGCAAGAGTAAAAGCAACCCAGAGCGGGATGGCAGTAGCTGCGTCACCAATATTGTGAATCGTGTCAGCAAGAAGAGCAACACTTCCAGAAAGCAAGACAATACCAACCTGAAACAGGGCAGTTGCAAGTAGTCCAAAAAATGACCATTTAATAGCCCAAATCCCTCGTTGAGTTGTAAAAATGGCTGGATCTACAGCACCGTGAGTATGGACATGAGCCTTATGGTAATGGCTATGCTTATGGGAATTTTTCCTAAACATCAACCGTTAATCTCCTTATTCTTGCTCGATTTCTTACCTGATTCAAACATATCAAGTACCAAAAATAATGTCAAATTGGGTTTAATAAAACAGATGGATAAAAGAGTTAATTTGCTGTTTAATAATTTCACCCCCACCCTATCCCTCCCCCCTCCCGAAGCGGGTCTCCGCGAATTGATGCATTCAGAAACGCAATCAGTGTTTATTTAGAGTCTGTGTATAAACTCAACCTCTCAGCCTGTCATTCCGGCAGTCCTTTAGCCGGAATCCAGTCTTTTCAATAAGTTCTGGATGCCCGATTACAGACCCCCGATCGGAGTCGAGGGCAGGCTTCGGGCATGACAAAAATAAAAAACAGCAGTTTATACACAGACTCTATCTATGTTTTGAATCAAGCCATATTGTTACAGGGCCGTCATTAATCAAACCCACTTCCATGTGAGCGCCAAAGACACCTTCTCTTACCTCGATGCTGTTTTCCCGTAATAGCGTGTTGAACTTATTCCAGTACTCTTTTGCCATTTCAGGTCCAGCAGATTTATCAAATCCCGGGCGGTTTCCTTTTCGTGTGTCAGCTAAGAGGGTGAACTGGGGAACACTAAGAATCTGCCCTTTCACCTGTTGTATATTTAAGTTCATCCTGCCCTGCTCATCTTCTTCGCCAACGGCGAATCCGCCTGTGGAGGAAAAGATACGCAGGTTCACAATTTTTTTAGCCATGTTCTCAATATCATCCGCATTATCATCCCTGCCCACTCCCACAAGCAGCAACAATCCCTGTTTGATGTCAGCAATATCCTGTCCTTTTACAACTACTTTTGCGCTTTTAACACGTTGAACTAATACTCTCATATAAAATTAAAAACCAGTTAAAACAATAAGATAAG
>JAZFSN010000105.1:0-10816 GCA_036446195.1 Thermodesulfovibrionia bacterium
TTTCAGTGTTGTAAGAAAAGGGATATGTTGAGGCAATACACCAAATTCGCCCTCACTTCCGGGCGCAATGACTTCATCAACTTCATCACTGTAAACCAGGCCGTGAGGCGTGACAATTTCCAATTTCAGTTTATTCTCCACCGGTATTTCTCAATTTAAGTTTTTCTCCCAGTTTAAATATTCGTTATACGTTAATTGTTACCTGCCTGCCGGCAGGCAGGTTCGTATCAACTAATAACCAATAACTAATAACGTTTTTTTATCTGCTCCATCCCAATTTTTTTGCTTTTTCCTCAACTTCCTCTATAGGGCCTACCATGTAAAATGCCTGTTCAGGGGCATCATCATACTGTCCATCAGCAATTGCCTTGAATCCTTTTATTGTATCTGCAAGTTTTACATATTTACCCTGTGTACCGGTAAATGTCTCTGCTACATGGAAGGGCTGGCTTAGGAATCTCTGTAGTTTTCTCGCGCGTGATACAGTTAATTTATCATCTTCAGACAGTTCTTCCATTCCAAGAATAGCGATAATATCCTGTAGTTCTTTGTATCGCTGAAGAATTATCTGAACTTTTCTTGCAACACCGTAGTGGTCTTCCCCGATTACCTTGGGGTCAAGAATCCTTGATGTTGAATCAAGAGGGTCAACAGCAGGATATATTCCAAGTTCTGAAATCTGCCTTGAGAGAACAACTGTTCCATCAAGATGTGTAAATGCTGTTGCAACAGCAGGGTCAGTAAGGTCATCTGCAGGGACGTATATAGCCTGCATAGATGTAATAGCGCCCTTCTTCGTAGTAGTAATCCTTTCCTGCAGGATTCCCATGTCTGTTCCAAGATTGGGCTGGTAACCGACCGCTGAGGGCATTCTGCCGAGCAGGGCTGAAACCTCTGAGCCAGCGAGTGTATATCTGAATATATTATCTATGAATATAAGGACGTCCTGTCCCTCGTCTCTAAAATACTCTGCTACTGTAAGCGCTGAAAGTCCAACCCTTGCCCTGGCACCGGGAGGTTCGTTCATCTGACCGTATATGAGAGCTGTTTTATTTAATACTCCTGATTCTTTCATTTCAAGATATAGGTCATTGCCTTCCCTTGTTCTTTCCCCTATACCTGCAAATACAGATACCCCGCCATGGACCATTGCAATGTTGTGTATCATTTCCATAATAATAACCGTCTTGCCAACTCCGGCGCCGCCGAACATGCCCATCTTACCGCCTTTGACAAACGGTACAAGAAGGTCAAAGACCTTGACCCCTGTTTCAAATACCTGTGTTTCGGTTTCCTGCTCGACAAACCCAGGTGCTTCCCTGTGGATTGGCCATCTTTCTTTTGTCTCTATCGGTCCCATCTGGTCATAGGGCTCACCGATAACATTCATTATTCTTCCAAGGGTTTCTTTACCAACAGGGACAGTAATAGGCTGGCCTGTATCAACAGCCTTCATTCCCCTTACGAGACCGTCTGATGTAGACATGGCGATTGTCCTTACCATGTTTTCGCCGAGATGACTGGCGACCTCGAGGGTTATGTTGATTTTGGGGATGCCTTTCCGAGAATCTCCTGGTTCTTCTATTTTGAGAGCATTTAATATCTTTGGCAGCTCTTTCTCAAATTCAATATCAACAACAGCGCCTATTACCTGGGCTACTTTACCTTCATTCATGATTTATAACCTCCGTATATATAAAGTTCAAAATTTAAAAATACTAATGAGTTTATAAGTAAGACTACGTTCTATGTCATTCCCGCCTGCCTGCCGGCAGGCAGGCTTGTCGGGAATCTTTCTTGAATAAGGATTGCGGACCTGCCTACCGGACAGGCAGGCAAGCCGCAATGACAAAAACTGCTCTGTTAATGTCGCTTTACTTGTGAACTCATTAATAATGTTAAGAATTTTTATTTTAACGCTTCGACTCCGCCGACTATATCCATAAGTTCTTCTGTAATACTTGCCTGTCTGGCCTTGTTATACTGGAGCGTGAGTTTATCTATCATTTCATCTGCATTCTTTGTTGCGTTTTCCATTGCGGTCATTCTCGCAGCCTCTTCAGATGCCTGTGATTCAAGCATTGCCCTGAAAACCTGTATCTCCATATTTTTAGGGAGAAGCTGGTTGAATATCTCCTCACGGGAAGGTTCATATATAAAGGATGCTGACATGCCTTCTGCTTCCCCTGAAGCTTCAATGTCAGCCATGGGCAGAAGCTTTACTACCGAGATTTTTTGAGCCATGACTGTTTTGAATTCATTGTAAATAATAAAGACCTCATCTATTTTCTCGTTTATATAATTTTCTATAATGTCACTGGATATTTCATTAATATCGGAATAAACAATTTTACCTGACAGCCCTGTCCATGATTTACGCATGGTTATATTGCGTCTTTTAAAATAATCAGATGCCTTTTTGCCTATAGCACTGATACTTATATTAAAACCTTCTTTCTCATGTTCAGAGATGAAATTTACTGCGCCTTTTAAAATATTGGAATTAAATGCACCGCATAAACCCTTATCGCTTGTGATGACAACTATTTCAACTGTTTTTCTCTGTCTTGGGGTAATTAAGGGGTGCTGGCTTTCCCCTTCACTGGAAAGGCTGGCAATAACAGAGTTCATCTTATCCGCGTAAGGCCTCATATCGAGCATTCTTGACTGTGACTTCCTGAGCTTGGCGGTCGCTATCATCTTCATTGCCTTGGTAATCTGCTTTGTGTTCCTGACAGCTGTAATTCTTCTTTTTATGTCTCTTAAAGTCGGCATTCTTCTTATAAATAGTTGATATCTGGTAGTTGGTAGTTGAGGGGCTTTAATTTAAATATTTTTCCTAACTACTTACTACTAACTACTTACTATTTTTTTTATGTTTGAAATCCTTTCTTAAATTCCTCCAGGGCCTTGGTCAGTTTATCTTTAAGGGTATCATCGAACGCTTTCTTTTCCCTGAGTTCTGTACGTAAATCTTCTTTTGACTCTTTTATATATCTGATGAATTCATCCTCAAATTTTTTAACAGATTCAATCGGCAGGTCATCAAGATGCCCCTGTGTGCCCGCAAACAGAATAATTATCTGATCCTCTACAGCAAGAGGGACATACTGATCCTGTTTCAGGAGTTCAACCATTCTTTTGCCCCGCTCTATCTGCGCGAGAGTTACCTTGTCAAGGTCAGAACCAAACTGCGCAAATGCCGCGAGTTCCCTGAACTGTGCAAGGTCAAGTCTGAGTGTGCCGGCTACCTGCTTCATTGCCTTTGTCTGGGCAGCGCCTCCAACACGGCTTACGGATAGCCCGACATTAACAGCAGGCCTTACGCCTGCGTAAAAAAGTTCTGGTTCGAGGTATATCTGTCCGTCTGTAATGGAGATAACATTGGTCGGAATATAGCCTGAAACATCTCCTGCCTGTGTCTCAATAATGGGGAGCGCGGTCAAAGAACCTCCACCGAGCTTATCTGAAAGTTTTGATGCCCTTTCGAGAAGTCTTGAATGAAGGTAAAAGACATCCCCAGGGAACGCCTCACGTCCCGGCGGACGCCTGAGCAGAAGTGAAAGCTGCCTGTAAGCTGTTGCCTGTTTACTCAGGTCATCATATATTATTAATGCATGTTTTCCTTTGTCCCTGAAATATTCACCGATTGCACAACCGGTGTACGGGGCAATGTATTGAAGAGGTGCGGGTTCACTTGCTGAAGAGGAGACTATGATTGTGTGTTCAAGTGCTCCTTCCTCTTCGAGCTTTTTGACAACACGGACAACATTGGAGCGTTTTTGTCCAATTGCAACATATATGCATACGACATCCCCGCCTTTTTGATTTATAATAGCGTCAATAGCTATTGCGGTTTTACCGGTCTGCCGGTCACCGATAATAAGTTCTCTCTGGCCTCGTCCAATGGGAATCATCGAGTCTATTGCCTTGATACCGGTCTGCAGGGGCTCTCTTACAGGCTGTCTGTCAATGATACCCGGGGCAACTGTATCGACCATTCTCTTTTCTTTTGTCTTTATTGGGCCTTTTCCGTCAATTGGCTGTCCTATCGCGTTTACTACCCGTCCAATTATCTCCTCGCCAACAGGCACATCCATAATCCTGCCAGTGCGTTTGACAACATCGCCTTCTTTGACAAGCGTGTCCTCACCAAAAAGAACTGCACCGACAGAGTCTTCTTCAAGGTTAAGAGCCATGCCATAAATACCGTTTGAGAATTCAAGGAGCTCTGAAGCCATGGCCTTGTCAAGGCCATAGACCTTTGCTATCCCGTCACCGACTTTAACAACAGTACCAACTTCACTTACATCAACCCGCTTTTCAAAGTCAGTAATCTGTTTTTTTATCAGTTCACTTATTTCTTCTGCTTTAAGCTCTGTAATTTCCATTAAATCACCCCCATTTTAAAGTTAAAAATGAAAAGTGAAGAGTGAAAAAATTCCGTAATTTTTAACTCTAAACTCTAAACTCTAAACTTTCATATTTATCTCGTTAGCTCTGCCCTTAAAAGCCTGAGCTGTCCCTTGAGACTGCTGTCATATACCGTACTGCCGACCTTCACAATGAATCCACCGAGGAGTGACGGGTCAATATGGCTCTCAATATCAATATCCCTCCGGGTCAGGGCTTTAAGGGCGCTCTCAAGCCTGTTGATATAGTTTTTTTCAAGTGTTACCGACGATATCACAACTGCTGTAGTCTTTTTAAGTTTCTCATTATATAAATTGATTGAGGCCTTTATTATTTCCTTAATGGCGGAAAGGTGCTTCTGTATGATAATAAGTTTAAGCAGTTTCTCCGACTGGAGAGAAATCTTCAGATAAGAAAGCAGTTCTTTTAGTGCCCTGTTTTGTTCTTCTTCTGAAAATATCTGACCCGCAAAAAGAAGCTTAAGCTTTCTGTTTGCTTCAATAAGCTTTGAAAAGGTGATAAGCTCCTTGATAACCTTTGGTATATCCTGGACCTCAATGGTATTTATCAGCGACCTGCTGTATTTTTTTGCAATCTGGGCCTTATTCAATTTCTTACCTCAAGCTTTTCAATGTATTCTTCTATTAATTTCTCCTGGCCTTTTTTGCCCAGTCTTTCTTTTATTTGTTTCTCCGCAAGCTCAAGGGCCATAATGGCAGACTCGGATTTTATTGCCTCTTTTGCTTTTTGCAGTTCAAACTCAATGTTTACTTTTGCCTGTTCGAGGATTTTGTCTTTTAGCCTTTTCCCTTCCGCAATAAGCGCATCTTTTTCTTTTTCTCCTGCCTTTTTTGCCGAAGCCAGTATTTCCTCTATATCCCTGTCTGTGTTTTTAAGCCTGTCCCTGACTTCTTCGAAGGTTTTTTTAGCAAGCTCTTTCGCTTCCTCGGCATCCTTCAGGGATTTTTCTATCATTTCGGTCCGTTTTTTTAAGAATTCCCTGATTGGTTTACGTCCTACATAGAAAAGCACGGCAACAAATATGGCAAAGTTGATAATGGGCCAGAGTAGTTCTTTCCAGGAGAAAGTAGGAGTCCCATCCTCAGCTGCAAAGACAGCAGCAACAAATGCAAAATTTAAGGTTAAAATTACAAAATAAATGAAAAGTTTTGCAATTTGTAATTTGTCCAGCCAAAGGCGGATCCGCCGAGGCGGACAATTTGTAATTTGTTCTTTTCTCATGCCCCTACCATTTTTTCTACAATCTGCCGAGAGAAGGTTTCCACATCTTGCCTTAGAGATTCTTTTGTTTTTTTCACTTCTGCCTCAAGTTCTTTTTTTGCTTTGATGTTTATTTCTGAAGATTCCTGCCTTGCTTCATCTACTAATTTTTTTTGTATTGTTAAGCCGTTTTTGCTGAGATCCTCAAATATTATTTTCGCCTTATTCTTTGCCTCAGAAACATATACCTTTGTCTTCTGGAGCAAGTCCTCTTTTTTCCTGTCCATGGTTTTAGCGCTGTCAAGAGAACTATTTATGTGGTCTTCTCTGCGCTTAAAAAGGTTCAAGAGAGGCTTGAACAGTATAATATTTAAAAGCCACAGCAGTACCAGAAAATTAATTAGCTGGAGTATAAACCCCTTAAGTTCCAGTTCTAACATTTAAACTCCTGAAATTAAGAATCCTGAAAGGTATTTAAATATGGAGAAACTCTAAAAATTACCATTAGTAATGGACGTTTGTCAATAAGACTATTTTTATAAAAATATTTAAAAAATTAATATGCTTACATAATAAAATATCCCTCATTTCGTGTTTTAGTTGATAAGTTCAAATTAAATATAAAACTTGCAATTAATATCAAATGTTAAACAGGGTTCCAGGCTTCCAGGATTCGAGCCTGCCTATCGGCAGACAGGTCAGCCGAGGCTGAAAATCCTTTATATCCATTTCAACTTTTTTACGAAAGAACCTAAAGTTTAACTATATTGTTATTTCTGTGTTCTACATCATGTGATTTGTTTTGTACAGCGAAGAAATGGCGTAATTTGACAGAATTTTCAGGAAAACTGCAAACTTGATTTGTGGATAAGCGGCTGATAGAATACTTTGGTAATCACTGAATGAAAGGATAACTCAGGGCTTCAGATTTTTTTAGGGAGGTTTTTTATGGATGGCAATTATATGCTCAAGGTACAGGATGCAAAAGCCGTAGACATACAAAAGGTCCTTAAAGCTGCCGGAATAAAAGTTACAAGCATCATTGAAATATACAAGGAAAAGTCAAAGGATGCTGAAGAGGCTGAGAAAGTTAAAACATAAACCGTAAGAAAGGCAGTTGTTTTAATTTCTAAAACCTTATTAACATAAGGAGGTTTAACGATGGAAGTTCCGGTAGGGAAAATAACCCATTATTATAACTCTGCAGGAGTTGCTGCCATAGAGGTAACCGATTCCCTGGAAGTAGGGAATACAATTCATGTTAAGGGACATACAACTGATTTTGAGCAGAAAGTTGAATCGATGCAAATCGAACATGAGACGCTAACAAAAGCTACAAAAGGTCAGGTTATAGGGCTTAAAGTAAAGGATTATGTCAGGCAACATGACATAGTCTACAAAGTAGAATCTTAAGCATACCCCCGAGGAAAAGGAATAGCTGTAGTTCAGGACTCTGATCCCCGTAATCCCATATTGCTGTGCAACAGGAGGATTGAAAAGCATACACAGGATTTATTTGCTGATATTGTGCATTTACCCCGTTAAAAAAAAGCCTTCGATGAAATCGGAGGTTAAAAAATCTGTCGCAGTCGGTGGTCTAAAGCCATCGACACGCGATACCTTTTTAACGGGGTTTACCTGACCGGTCTGCGTCTGATTTGAATAAATTGGGATTCTACACTTAAATATTATGGCTGAAAAGCAGAAAAGATACGGAATGTTGATTAATCTGAACCGGTGTGTCGGTTGTTATGCATGTCAGGTAACATGCAAGGCTGAATATGATATCCCATTCGGTACTTTTCGTTGCCGTGTTGAAACATATCAGTCAGGCATTTACCCGGATATCAAAAAATTTTTTCTGCCCCGCCTCTGTAACCACTGTGACAATGCCCCGTGCATTGAGGCATGTGAAGAAGGTGCCCTCTTAAAAAATCAGGAAGGCGTGGTAATAATAAACAAAAGCCGATGCAACGGTTGTCAGGTTTGCTATGAAAAGTGCCCGTATGATGCAATTGAGGTAAGCCCGTATACAGGGAAGGCTGAGAAGTGTGATTTTTGTTTTGACAGAAGTATGGGTAAGGGCCTTATTCCTGTATGTGCAGAAAGCTGTATGGGAAAGGCGATCATATTCGGTGACATAAATGACAGCAATAGTGAGATAGCCGTTACCCTTGGAAGAGAACAGGCAAAGGTGCTTTATCCTGAACTCAGGACTAATCCTTCGGTTTTTTATGTTTTTAAAGGTGATACAGGTGATGCCCCTTTAAAAGATTATAAGAAAATCAGCGGGCCTTCACCTTCAACACGCCGCATTTCGATTAAAAAGACACCTGTGCGTTCTGAAGGCAATGTGGAATTAGTATACACATCAGATGCAATGTGTCCGTCAGAATGTGGTATCTCTGTGCTAGTTGAAAACGGGATTGCAAAAAAGATATACGGAAATCCCCATTCCCTGGTTAACCATGGCGCCTTCTGTGCAAAGGGGGCTTCAGGTCTTCAACTTACATACTCTCCTTATCGGATTAAAACCCCTTTGATGAGAACAGGTCAGCGTGGTGAAGACAAATGGAAGACAATCACCTGGCAGGAAGCTTCTGATTATATAGCAAAAAATTTAATCAGGATAAAGCAAAAACACGGGCCTGAAGCAGTATTCCTGAATTGTGGTGATATAACTGACAGAGAGGCATATTACCGGCTTTTTCATGCTTTTGGTACACCGAACACATATAACCACGGCAGCATTTGTGACTCCAACCGCAAATGGGGTCAATGGATTATGATGGGAGATGAAAGGCCTCTGCCTGATGTTCAAAGACCTGTTCTTGTCAGAAATCGCGAGGGAGAGATATATCATGAAAACAGGCATGATGCAAAACTTATCATTAGTATGGGCGCTAACCCCTTTGTTGCAACAAGATTTAACTACATGTCTTATGGCATCCCTGCTGCAAGGGAGGAAAACGGATGCACGTATGTTGTGGTTGACCCTGCCTATACTAATTCTGCTGCACTTGCTGACATGTGGCTTCCGATAAGGCCGGGAACAGATTCTGCAATGCTTGCGGCAATGCTTTATTACATTATTCAAAACGACTCAGGTTCGACCGGGTATATTGACCATGATTTTATGGGGAAATACACAATAGGCTGGGGGGAGTTTAACAGGGCATTTCTTTTATACACAAGGAAAACAGACCCTTCCAATAATTTATTTTATTTTACGCCTGAATGGGCAGAGGAAAAAACAGGTATCTCCGGAGAAGATATTAAAAAAATTGCACATTTGTTTGGAAGCACAAAACCGGCATCAATTGAAATCGGAATGCATGGCACAGCCCATCATACAAACGGAGATGTTACCTCGGTACTCATGACAGCTCTCTGTCTTATAACTGGGAATGTTGATGTACCGGGTGGTCTGGTGTTTATAGACTCTCAAAAGGCAAAAAAAGGCGATAGGACAGTTGGGAAGGAATTTTTGGAAAGTGTTGTTAGCAGAAAAATTAATGGCATAGATGTTTCAGGCAGACTTTCAGAACTTAACAAGGACTCTTATGGAGATTATCCTGCTTCATTGAAAGGAGTACTGGCAGATTTGCCGGCCAGGATACTGGAAGGGGTGAAACTGAAACACGGACCTTTCAGGGGATACAGATATCCTGTTAAGGCATTTATAACAAGGGCAGGTAATCCTGTTATAACAGCCGGCAGCACGCCTGAGTGGATAGATGCGTTGACGTCAAAGGATGCATCAGGCGAGCACCTGCTGGAGTTAATAGTTTTTATTGATACACATGTAACAGTGACCGGAAAGTATGCGGATATAATACTTCCTGAAGCAGGTTTTCTTGAGAGAATGGGGCTGAGCGATGTCTATACCATGAGTCCGGAAGTTGCTATCAGAGATAAGGTTATAAAGCCTCTCCATGAATCCAGGACCCCTTTTGATATTATGCTAACTCTTTCTGAAGCTCTTATAAAAAACAATGATTCAGATATCAGGCCGGAGGATTTTCAAAAAAAATACAGAAATGAAGAAGATTTCATAAATGAGATGCTTAACAGGTCGCCCGGATTTTACAATATAGGAAAACCTCTCCCGTATCCAGATATTCCCGAAGGCGCTCTTATACTGGGAGCACCAGATAATCCAACAGCAGTCCTGAACGGAAAAGAGATAAAACATGGTGAATCCCTGACAGTTGAATGGTTAAGAAACCATAAAGGGGTTGCAGTATGGCCTGCGAGTTATTACAGGTATAAAAAATCAGACGGTTCTCCTTCAGGGATATATCCGAGAACAGGCTCAAAAAAATTTGAATTCAGATTCACATATCTTGAAGACATTAACAGAAAATTCGGGACAGATTTTCCGACAACGTTCTATTGGTCGGAGTGTAGGTGGAACCCAAAGAATCTTTCTTATAGGAATATCAGCAGGGAATATCCGTTCCAGCTGATAAGCGGAAGGGTGCATTATGCGATGACAATGACAACAGTTTGCCCTTATCTTGCAGAGACAGAGACTGAGTGCATGAAACCGTTAAATAATGAATTTCAATTTACTGTTCCAGAACTTATGCATAACCCCGGTAAATACGGAATTCCGGGGGATAAGACTATATCCTTTAATGCCGGAACAGTATCAATTTCTGTTTTTGCCTTTAACAGCATTGACGGAGAGCGTCTTGGTATAAAAACCGGTGACATTGTAGCACTGGAAAACCCACTCAAGAAAATTATTAAAGGAAAAGTTTTTTTAACAGAAGAGATAAGGCCTGGTGTTATAAAGACAGCCTTTGGGTCTGGCGGTCAGAAGGCATCCGGACTTGGCTTTGTCAATAATACCGCAGGCTATACCCCGAATATTAATGAGCTTTTTAATCCGAAAAACCTCTCGCCCTTTACCGGGATGCCTGGTTTTGGGGATATTATGGTAAAGGTGATTAAATCGTGACGAGTAACGCGTAATGTGTAACTCGCAACTCGCCTGCCCCGTAGTCTAAGTCCTCTCGGGACTTTACGGGGTAATCCGTAACAGGGACGTTACAGATTACCGTCTTATAATTTCTCTTTATAATAGTAAGTCAGTTGACTTATGAGCCAGGTTTCCAGTAAGTTAATTATGTTCATACTTTTCGCGGGGTGGAGCAGTCCGGTAGCTCGTCGGGCT
>JAZFSN010000106.1:0-6616 GCA_036446195.1 Thermodesulfovibrionia bacterium
AAATATTCATTGCAGCGTCTGTTCTTATCCTTTTTTAGAGGATATAGAGTAGCAACTTATCATCCAGATGTAGTTTGATGTATTTTTTTGAATAAAATTAATCTTAATAGAATATGCTTAAAATTTAATGGGCGCTTATAATGAAAAATAAAAAAAATATTGCAATATTAATTGCAATGATAATCCTGGCGCTTGGAGGATGCTACTGGGAAGAATCTGCAGGTGGCCTTGTGACAAGACAAAACGCCGTCCAGCCAATAGCCTTTAACCACAGTCTGCATATTTCAAACGGGATTGAGTGCGTTTATTGTCATAAATATGTCGAAACAATGCCAAGGGCGACAATACCAAACATAGAGGTATGCGGTGATTGTCATGATCCTGAAGAGCCGTTGACAGAGCCTGTAAGCGCTGAGGAAAAAAAGCTCGGTAACTATATAAAAGAACAGGAAAAGATCCCATGGATAAAAATATATGTTGTTCCTGACTTCGTATATTTCTCTCATCGAAGACATGTTACTATCGGAAAACAGGATTGCATTCTCTGCCATGGTGATATGACAAAGAGGATAAAACCATTATCAAAACAGTTAATAAAGATAGAAATGGATACATGTATTAACTGCCACAAGAAAGCTGAAGTACCTTATAAGTGTACCACCTGCCACAGGTAGGTGACGTAGATATTTTAAACAGGATATACAGGAGAGTTAGATTATGGAGATAAGCCGTCGTAGATTCCTGGAAATGTTTGGTGTCGCAGCCGGAGGCATGGCACTAACTTCCTGCGGGATCGACCCTCGCTGGTCTGTCCCTGACGAGCTGGTTAAACTTGCCCAGCGTGGCCCTGGTATTGAGACATGGAAGAACACTCTTTGCGGACAGTGTGGCGGCGGGTGCGGGATTAAGGTTCGTTTAGTGGACGGAGTCCCGGTAAAAATAGAGGGCAATCCAATTTTTCCGCTCAATCGCGGCGGTATGTGCCCACAGGGAGCAGCAGGTCTTGATTCACTTTATAATCTGGACCGTATAAAAGGCCCGATGCTGCGTACCGGCAAAAGAGGAAGCGGGAGATGGAAACCAGTTTCATGGGATGAGGCATTTGATAAGGTCGTAACCCGTCTGGCCAAATTAAGGTCAGAAGATAATGCGCATAAGGTTGCAATACTAAAAGAAGACTCAAGCATATTGATGGATGATATTT
Source organism: Thermodesulfovibrionia bacterium (assembly GCA_036446195.1). GTDB lineage: Bacteria > Nitrospirota > Thermodesulfovibrionia > UBA6902 > BMS3Bbin08 > JAZFSN01. Next base: position 1,205 of record JAZFSN010000106.1, read on the forward strand.
TCTCCCAGTTTTTAAAGGCCTATGGCAGTCCTAACCTGATTGATGCCTCTGATAATGAGGGTCAGTATATGGCTTTCAACCTAACGCAGGGATTAAAGGGGTCTGTAGGGTATGATTTTGGCAACGCAAAGTATATCCTCAATTTTGGGGCTAACCTCTTTGAAGAAGGTCCATCCCCTGTCCATTATATGCGGGCATTCAGGGAGCTCCGTGAACAAAAAGGCAAAAGGGCCAAGATCATACATATATCACCCAGGCTCTCAACCACTGGATTAAAGGCTTCAGAATGGCTTTCCATTAAACCGGAGACCTGCGGAATACTTGCATTGGGCATTGCACATATCCTGATAAAAGAAGGGCTTTATGATAATGAATTTGTAAGTCAACATACATCAGAATTTGATGAGTGGAAGACTTATGTTTTAAAAGACTTTTATCCGCATAAAACATCACGTATTACCGGCATACCTGTTGAGCAGATTATAAAAATAAGCAGGGAGTTTGGCTATACAAGACCTTCTCTGGCTATAGGTACCCGTAATGCATCAGCCAACAGTAACGGACTGTTTAACATGCTTGCAATTCATTCACTCAATGCACTGGTGGGAAATTTTGAAAAGCCAGGGGGAGTAGTCGTACCAGAGAATATACCTTTAAAAGAATTGCCGGCGTTAAAAACAGACAGGATTGCTAAATCCGGGCTTGAAAAACCTGCTTTAGATAAACATAAGAATCATCCTGTTGGTTTAAAATCAATGCAGAGATTCCTGGATAGCATACTTGCAGAAAAACCCTACGATCTGGATACCCTGTTCATCTACAATACAAATCCTCTTTTTACCAGTCCATATCAACATGAAATTACAAAGATTCTGGAAAAAATTCCATTTATTGTCAGTTTTTCAGACTCCATAGACGAAACAACAGAATATGCAGATATCATCTTACCAAGCCATAGCTGGTTGGAAAAGTGGGACTTAAACAGGGTAGTGCCAACTGTTAATTTCCCATTTCTGGCTATACAGAAACCGGTTGTAAAACCATTTTATGATACTAAACATCCTGGAGACGTGATGCTAACAATTGCTTCCGGTATCAAAGGTATGTCTTTGCCTTTCAAGGACTCACTTGAATACATAAAATACAGGGTCGAAGGGATATTCAGGACCGGCAGTGGTTTAGTAATCTCGGAAAAGTTTGAAGAATCATGGTGGGATTTCCTTAGAACAAGAGGCTGGCATGGCCTAAGACACACAAATTATGAAGAATTCTGGAAGACAATAAGTGAAACCGGAGGATGGTGGGAACCTTTATACAGGTATGGTGACTGGAAAAGGGTCTTTAAACACGCTGATGGGAAGTTTAAATTTGTCTTTAATCTTTCAGACCAGGATATTCTCAGTAGTTACAAATCATCTCAATCAAATAAATATAAAAGAAAATTCCCCTTTTACCTTCATACATTTGAGATGATTACCAATCAGAAAGGTAAAGGCGCTAATTCACCTTTGCTTCAGGAAATGTTTGGATTTTACCAAAAACAATCATGGAAAAGCTGGATTGAAATAAATCCCGAATTAGCTGAAAAGCTCCATTTATACGAAGGGCAGATGGTTGATGTTGAATCTCCGGCAGGCCTGATAAAACTGCAGGTAAAGATTTATCCCGGCTTAAGGTCTGACGTAGTGAGTATCCCCTTTGGACAGGGACATACGTCATATGGAAGATATGCTAAAGGGATAGGGGTAAATCCTTACACCCTTCTTGTGAAGGATACCGACAGCTTAACTGACATACAATCCCTTAACAGCACCATGGTATGGATTAACAAGGCATGATTAGTCATTACAGAAACATTAAAAGAATCTATCTGTATTCACTATAGTTAGAGCTGACAATATCTAAGGAGTAAGTTTATGGCAAAATGGGGTATGGTAATTGATTTAGATAAATGCACAATGTGCGGAGCGTGTATTGCTTCATGTCACATTGAGAATAATGTTGCTATAGTCGGCCCGGATGAGGCTAAAAAGAATCGGACAATATTCTGGATGGATACAATCACCTTTCAGGAAGGCGAGCATCCAAATACAAAGATTAAGATTGTTCCCCGTCCATGTATGAACTGTCAGAACCCTTTATGCACCTATGTTTGTCCGGTAAACGCTACCCAGAAGGGTGAAGATGGAATTATCGGACAGATTTATCCCCGATGTATAGGGTGCCGGTACTGTGCCGTTGCATGTCCTTATACGGTTAAATATTTTAACTGGTACAAGCCTGAGTGGGTAAAGAAATTCAAGAAAACGTTAAATCCTGATGTCTCTCTCCGTCCGAGGGGGGTAGTGGAAAAATGCACCTTCTGTATCCACAGACTACAGAAGGCAAGGGAAAAGGCAAGGGCAGAGGATCGCAGGTTAGTGGATGGAGATTTCATGACTGCCTGTGCAGAGAGCTGTCCGACGAAGGCCATCAGTTTTGGTGATTTAGAAGACAAAAGCAGCATGGTTTATGAACTGCATAATAGCTCCCGGGCATACAGAATATTTGATGATATGGGGACAGAACCAACGGTATATTATCTAACGGAGGACGAATAAGATGAAGCACGCGAATGATCATTTTGGAGAAGATTCCGTTCTGTTTGATCCAATATACAAATCTGGAAAGATGTTTTATGTTGCCCTGAGCGTGTTTCTGGCTGTAGCAGGATTTGCAGTTTATCTATATATCAGACAGTATTACCTGGGTTTAGGGGTAACAGGGCTTAACTACCCTGTGTTCTGGAGTTTTTATATCGTCAATTTTGTATTTTTTATTGGAATAAGCCATGCAGGCACCCTTATTTCAGCTATTCTGCGCCTGTCAAAAGCAGAATGGCGAAGACCGGTAACAAGGGTTGCCGAGATAATTACTGTTATTGTCCTGCTCATCGGGGCAATACATCCAATCATTGATATGGGGAGGCCTGACAGGATTCTTAACGTAATTTTATATGGCAGATACCAGTCGCCGTTGCTCTGGGACATGACCGCTATAACCACCTATTTAATGGCCAGCAGCCTATATCTTTTCTTGCCGATGATTCCTGATATTGCAATGATGAGGGATAAAGGGACAAAGTTCAAGTGGTTATATACAATCCTGGCATGGGGATACGAAGGTACGCCTGCCCAGAAACATGTCATTGAAAAGGCGATGACGATTATGATGGTAATGGTTGTCCCGATAGCAGTATCGGTTCATACAGTCATTTCGTATTTATTTGCAATGACTGTTCAGCCTATGTGGCACAGCACAATCTTTGCCCCTTATTTTGTGGTGGGGGCAATCTTTTCAGGGACGGCTGTACTGCTGATTGTTATGGTTGTCCTGCGTAAGGTTTATCATCTTGAGGCATACCTGAAAGAGATACACTTTAAACATTTAGGAACCATCCTTCTGGTTATGAGTCTGCTATGGGGATATTTTACCTTCTCGGAATATCTGACTACTTACTATCCACAGGAGCCGCATGAGATGAAGGTATTCTGGTACAAATTTACCGGCCCATATACCCTCTTTTTCTGGGGCATGGTTGCTTTAAATTTTGTAATTCCTATCTTGTTATTAAGCTTTAAAAAGGATATAAAAGGGATATTTATAGCTTCAATCTGTATAACCATAGGGATGTGGCTTGAGCGTCTGATTATCATTGTACCCTCATTAATTAGCACGAGGTTGCCGTATCCGACTGGATTTTACATTCCGACATTTACAGAGATCGGGCTTTTCGTGGGAGGCATTGCACTGTTTTGTATGGGGTACCTTTTATTTGCAAGATTTTTTCCCCTGCTCACAGTCTGGGAGGTTCAGGAGGGAAGGGACCACGGAATAAAAGAGGTCAATGACAGGTTAAGGAGCTATCTTCCTGATAAAAAATAGAGGTTTTCTGACGGAGGATTTAATATGAAAAATGGAAACACCGAAAAAATCATCTCTATTCTCCAGTTTTTTCCGATCATAATTGTCTGGAGTATAGCACTTGGTTTTACTGCATTTATAATCTATATTATCAATCTCTCAAATGCTTTGGAGGATAAGCCTTCAATTGCTATAGGGGTAAGCCTGGTAGCTATTCCTCTTTTGTGGACCATGGCCTCAGTGTTAACTTATGTTTTTGTAGGACTTAAGCGTGGGCGAAAAAAGGAGGAGAGATAAATGTTGCTATTCAGGAAAAAGATTCTCCCCGCGATTATACTCATAATAGCAGGAGTATTTATTCACGGGCATTCAATTCACGCTCAATCAATCAAGAAATTGCCTGATGACCCTCTGAGTGGAAGAATTGTGTTTGAAAAGAAACAGTGTGTCCGTTGCCATACAATAGGCGGGGTATTCGGGGAAGGTGTGCGCGATCTGACCAGAGAAGGGATAGGTAAAAGCTTTGGTTCTTTAACTGCCAGAATATGGAACCATTTCCCTGCTATGGAAATTGAATTCATGAAAGAGGGGATAACATGGCCTGAGTTTACCGAAAAGGAACTGGTAGAGTTAACTGCATTCATATATTTTATCCCTTATCTTGGGGATGCAGGAGACCTTGACAACGGCAAGGCTATTTTTGCCTCTAAGGGATGTTTTAATTGCCATCAGGTAGGTGGAAAGGGAGGCGCGATTGGCCCCAGGCTGGATAAATTAAAAAAACATGTCTCACCTCTCTATCTTGCTGTATCAATGTGGAACCATATGCCTCAAATGGACAAAGTATGGAAGGAAAGAGGAATAAAAAAGCCCGTACTAAATGGCAAAGACATAAATGATTTAGCCTCCTATATTAAAGAGGTGAGCAGAGGGACAAATCATGAAATGATGTACCTGTCTCCGGGAAACCCGAATTCGGGTGAAAAGCTGTTCTCTGATAAGAAATGCTTTGTCTGTCATTCCGTGCGTGGAAAGGATAAAGGCACGAGCAAAAGTATTGAAAGCATGGATCTGAAGATAAGCGTAACTGCTATTGCTTCCCGAATGTGGAGATACCATCCTGTAGATATTATAGAAGCAAAAGGAGTGGAATGGCCCGTACTTTCAGGTCAAGAGATGGCTGACCTTTTATCTTATATCTATTTTATAAGATTTATTGATCCCCCGGGTAACGTATCAGCAGGGCGGGAAATTTTTAAGGCAAAGAAGTGCCTGGTCTGTCATTCAGTTCGTGGTGTAGGTGGTATTGTTGGCCCTGATTTGTCAAAAGCTCAATATGATAATCTATCTTCCATGTCTGCAGCATTACTCAGCCATGCCCCTTTCATGAAGGAGGTTACTTTAGAGGAAGACATTGACTGGCCTTACTTTACGAGTGAGGAACTGGGTCATGTCTTTACCTACCTTAAATCTGAGCAAAAAACAAAAGATAAATGAGCATGCCCTGAT
>JAZFSN010000107.1:0-9374 GCA_036446195.1 Thermodesulfovibrionia bacterium
GTTCATTTTTCATAGAAGTACCCCTTATAACTGAGGGGTTACTTTTCCATCTATTTTTCACTTTACAATCTTCATTTTGCATTGAATTGCTTACATCTATATGATTTTGAGCAATTACAAATATTTAGTGGGAGGGCCAACTTTCCCACGGCCAGTAAAGAGCCCAATTAGGCCCTCTCATTAATGAACCTACGACAATCAAACCGACAAAAACAACAACAAATATGGTAAACAGAATATTGTGAAGTCGGCGGCTGGGGTGAAACCATACCCCGGTCCCTCTATAGCCGCGATCCATGTAAGGAATCAGAATGAGGAGAACAACCCCTATAGTAGGAATAAGTACTCCACCCCAAAAAGCAGGACCCCAGGAAACCAGTTCCTGAAGACCCAGAAAATACCAGGGTGCCTTGGCTGGATTGGGTGTTACTGAAGGATTGGCCATCTCTTCCAGAGGGGCGTCAAAGAGTACAGACATTACCATAACGAAAATCAAAACGATAAAAAACAATATCATTTCTCGTTGAATAAGATGAGGCCATGTGGTAGTCATCTCCTCCGGTTTTTTCCCTGCCTGAAAGGTCTTACCTTCAACAAGATTCATAAGGCCGTAGGACTTTAAATCTTTGCTGTTCTGCATTGAATCTGTTTCCTCGCCCGTAGAAGCCATTTGCTCCCTCGGCCGGGCCAGGCCGCCGTCTTTTCTGATTCTCCAGAAATGAACAACAAGCAGCAGTGAGGTAAATAAGGGCAGTACAACATTGTGCAAAACATAAAAACGGATGAGGGCATTCTGACCAACATCGGTGCCGCCTAAAACCACGTATTTCATCTTTTCTCCGACCACCGGGGCAGAACCGATTATCTTTGATACAATCGTAATTGCCCAGTAAGCTAATTGATCCCATGGTAAAAGATAACCGGTTAAACTTAACATAAAAGTACATATGAGAAGAATAATCCCAATACTCCAGTTAAATTCCCTTGGTTCCCGATACGCAGCAGTATAGAAGACGCGGCACATATGCAGAAAGACTACAGCAACCATGCCGTGCGCAGCCCACCGGTGCATATTGCGTATTATTACCCCAAAGCTCACTACAAACTGGAGGTCTTTCATATCCTGATAGGCACGTTCAGTATGCGGGATATAATAGAACATGAGGAGAACTCCGGTGACACTTAAAATAACAAAAAGATAAAAGGAAATAAGGCCCAACCCAAATGTCTTTGTAAACTTTAAGGTTTCCTTAAAGACCTTTACCGGATGAATGTGGAGAAAGACATTCCAGATAATTACCTCGGACTTAAGCCTTTCACTTACAGGCATACTGTGCCGGAAAATCGACTTCCAAAAACGGTTTCTAAACAGGAGATCTTTTATTTTCTCATTCATGCCATTTGTTTCCCATTAAAATGATTTACATAATTTATACGTTAATGATCAATGCCTTCGCAAAAGGAACGATCCTGTTCTCGTCCACAAAGAGTCTTCCATCACTTCTGAGGGTAACCTCATACCATGGGAGCGGTTTGGGTGCCGGACCGGCAATCACAACCCCCCTATCATTAAAGATACTTCCATGACAGGGACATTCCCAGCGATTTCTCTCTTCCACCCATGGAGGAGTACATCCTAAATGTGTACATATAGCCGATACAACCTTATACTTATCTCCGTGACGGACCACAAAAATTTTCTTGTCCGGAAGGAAATTTACACCTTTAAGGTAGTCCTGAGGCTTTCCGATTTTGTATGATTTCGGCGGTTCATACAGGATATTAGGGACCATATACCGTGCGCTCGCAACTGTAATCCCGCCAAATGTACCTAATGTGGTAAACCAGGCAAGGTAATTCAGGAAATCACGTCTTGAGCAGTTATTATCTTTCAACTGAATACCTCCTCTTCCTCAAAAAGTTCCATAGTAATGGCACGGGTAGGGCACCTCTCAGCACAGAGCCCGCACCGAATGCATCGCTCCTCATCTTTGATAATTGCAAAACCCACGGGCTGATTAGTCCCGTATCTGGCACGAAGTATTCTTTCAATCCTTTCATCACAACGAATCTGCCTGATATCAATCAATCTAAAGCAGGACTCAGGACATACGTCAACACAACCACCGCAGAGTATACACTTAGTACTGCTAAAGATAGTATTCACATTACACCGGTAACAACGTCTGCTTTCCAAAATGGCCTGCTTTTCGTCATACGGAAGTTCCACTTCACTGATTCCGGTCCTTCTATCTACATCAATTACAGGAGGTTTCTGGCGGGGTATCAAGTCAAAATCATCGGACATCTTATGGTCAATTTCAGTAGATTTCCACACCTTTTGAAGTCTGATATCCTTTTCAAGACATGAATGGATAGACCTGGCAACTCTCTGCCCGTTTGCTACTGCCTCTATTATTATTCGAGGGCCAAAGGCCACATCTCCTCCGGCAAAAACACGCGGTGCAGTAGTAGCGAGGGTTTGCGGGTCCACACGAATCAGGCCTCTGGGAGTTACCTCAATTCCGTCTTCTTCCTGTATCCAGGAAATATCCGGGGTCTGACCAATGGCCAGAATAATGGTGTCTGCCTCAGTCACACTCTCGCTCTTTTCGTAAAATGACGGATTGAACTTGCCTTGATTATCAAAGACCGATCTTACTTCGATTGTCTCTAATCCAGTAACACGTCCTTCCTTTCCAATAATCCGGTTGGGTCCTCTGGAACAGGCAAGGGTTACCCCTTCTTCTGTAGCTTCCTTTATCTCCCATTCCCATGCAGGCATGTTATCACGCGACTCCATGCAAAGCATTGTAACATTGCGCGCCCCAATTCTGAGCGCAGTCCGGGCCATATCCAGCGCTGCCTCAATATCTTCCCTTGTCTCTGATACTGCACCATATTTCCCGAAAAGGCTTTCATCCCCTATTCTTCTGACAATTCTTGCAATATCTACAGCTACATTCCCGCCTCCTATTACTATCACCTTTTCGCCCAGATCAACCTTGTAACCAAGATTTGCATTTAAGAGGAAATCTGTCCCATTTATAACGCCATCCATGTCCACTCCCGGTATATCAAGGCCACGGCTTACATTTGCACCAATGGCAATATAAATGGCATGATATCCTTTATTCCACAGGTCAGAAAGATGGAAATCCCGGCCTAATTTGGAATTATACTGAATCTTTACTCCCATAGAGAGAATAGCATCTATTTCGCGTTTGATCAGGTCCCTTGGAAGCCGGTATTCTGGCACCCCCAATGTCAGCATTCCTCCAGCGACGGCATGGGCTTCAAAGATTGTGCAGTCATGCCCAAGCCTTGCCAGGTCATGGACACACGAAAGACCGGCAGGGCCTGACCCGATGATTGCAATTTTTTTCCCTGTTGTCTCAGGATGAAGACTCCCCGGAGCTGTGGAGTATTGGAGTGTATTCCTCAATGTAAGAATCTGTCTGGATTCAACACCATAGCGTTCAGTTACAAAACGTTTCAGTGCCCTGATAGATATAGGATCTTTCTCAACCACTCCCTTACGGCATACCTCTTCACAGGGATGGGCACAGACCCTTCCACATATGGATGCAAAAGGGTTAGGACCCCGGGCAGTAGCATAAGCCTTTTCGTAATCACCACTATTAATGGCCTTAACATAGGCTCCAGCCATGGTGTTCACAGGGCACCCACGACTACAGTTAAAGTTCTCACGCAGATACTCGTTATCCACAAGACGAATTTTATATTGCTGCATATAATTTCACCTTAATTCTGTTAAAGGACCGGCTATATTTTATTTTACGAAAATCTCTATAATCCCTATACTGACAACAAGAATTATAAACCCTAAAATAAATCCGGTAAAAAGGACAACCCTCATTTCCTTAGCAACACTGTACTCTTTCTTTTCATCCATGAGTTGAACCCATCCTTTTACCCCGTTAGAACGCCCCGTGTAAGCCTGCCTGCCGGCACCTGTCTGCCGATAGGTAGAGGCAGGCCAAACCCTTAGAAGGGCGAAGTTTTTTAACGAGGTTTACTTCTTCTTTCCACCTGGAATATTCTGTATTGTCAGTTTACCCGCAATAACTTCAAAATCAGGTTTTTCCCGTATACGGTGAACCCAGCCTGTTTCATTATCAGGTATCCAGTACAGACTGTACAGTCCGGGAGGAACTTTTTCGAAGATGTATCGTCCCCGGGAATCAGTTTTTGTCTCAAAAATAATCTGATCTGATGATTTTTCCATATCCCCCGAGAACATCTTCCTGAGGGAAGCCACCGAGAAACCTGTATATTTTTCAAGAACAGTCTTTACACTTCTGTTAACAAGAGGTTTTTTCTTCCATAAAATAATACCCTCTACTTGCCCCATCTCCTCCTTCAATAACTGCTCATGAAATGCCTTATTTAATGAAGTATCCAGGATTGTCGAACCACCTGCTTTTTTGTCATTTTCAAGACTTTTTTCAACACGTTCGATTCTTTTCTGAAGCTGCTCAAGCCTTCCTTGAAATTGAGTGTCAATAGGAGAAACTGACTTTAGATAGCGATTTTTTTCAAAGGTTGTAACTTCTTCCCGACCTCTGACAATGGACTTGATTGATTTCCTGGGGAACCGGATAGTCACAGTCTTTTCGTCTTCTTCTATAACTATGCCGGTCTGAACGCCTTTTTCATCTTTAAATATAATCTCTTCAGCATAGCCCGGAGACAGCAATAATCCACACACCAGCATTATCAGGCATAGGCCTCTAATAAGTCGCATTGTATCCATAATGACATCTATTAAGTTATTAGTTATTAGTTATTACGAACCTGCCTGCCGGCAGGCAGGTAACAATTAACATATAACGAATAACAAAATTCTTTGTGGTTATTCAGCGTTTCTTTAACTCTTTCTTTTTAAATTCCACAGAAGCAGTCTTCCCCGCCTCTACAACAACTTTCTGTGAGGTTTCCCTGAGCTTCTCATGCCAAACCTTGAGCTGGTACGTTCCGGCCGGGACGTCCTTAATCTCAAAATTTCCTTTCTTGTCCGTGACTGCAAAATATGGATTTTGAAGAACAATGATGTAACCGACCATCTCCGAATGTACATTACAAAGAAGGGTAACTTCGCCAAGTTCATCAAAAGTTACAGTCTTGGTGACTCCATGTCCATAGTTTCCCAGGTTAAACCTTTTAACAGATCCCGGAGGTGCAAAGACATTGTGAATCACACTGTCGTCATTGGTAAAATCAACGGTGGTCCCTTTGACAATGGGTAGAATATGGGGTTTGAAGACAAGGCCTCTCTGACTCACAAAGAGATTTTTTTTAGGAATGGAGGGCTCTTTGCCTTCTACTTTATCTATATATACAAGTGCCGCGTAACGCTTGACCCATGGTGTCTTGACCACACCCTTGATGGTTCCGCCTTCGTTCGCCAATGCTGCATGAGAAATTGTGACCATAAAAAAAGCAACAACTATTAGCAAGAAAATAATGTGTGCTTTAGTCCTCAACTTTTGCATAAATATTTACCTCCTCAATACGTTCTAATCTCTGGTTTTGTCCTGACCGCCCCGGCATTCGCCTTTCATGCCGGGATTCCAGTTTAAATTCAGTCAGTCGTCCTTATGAACCATGGTCATTAAAACTAAAATGCATAATCCAAACGTAAGGCTATAAGATTGTCGTCGTTCTTGTCTCCTCCTGCTGCGACTAAGGGCTCATTTTCAGTATAGAATCTTCCTTCCACGTTAAATTTGACATTAGCACGCGCCAATATTACAGTGCCTATAATAAATCTGGCCTTATCACTATCATCAGAACCGTCAACAGATAGATGCTCATACCGCACATACGGCTGTAACCAGGGGTAAACAAAATACTCTAATTCAACAAACCAGAGATTTTTATCTATGTCACTTTCTTCATGCACTTCTCCTTCTTCTTCATGCACTTCTCCCTCTTCCTCATGGCCTGCTTCCTGAACATCAATACCACGTATGTAGCCTGCCGCTATAGAGATATCTTTATAGTTAATGCGGCTGTCTACACCGATGCGGTCAAATTTTTCATCTTCATCGCCAATGTAGCTTCTCATACCGAAAATCCCAAAAAGAGCAGAATCATCGCGCCAGTAACCTGAAGGGGTAGTCTCAAGACCGCCCTCATCTGAAGTACCGCCTGAGCCGTCATAGCCAAGTCCGCCTATTTTGAAAGAAAGGGCACCGTAGAAGTCCTTTTTATCGGTAGCACCGTCCCCCTGGAATAGACCGGCATTATAACGCCACCACTTATCAAAGCCATTAAGCTCAATTCCGATATTGCTTGACCCATGAGCATGTAATCGAACCTCATCCGCATACAGATAACCTTCTCTGGTAATTCTGTTATGGCTTCTTGTATTCGGCAGAGCAAGATCCTGCATGCCTATACTGCCTATTCTGAAGTTCAAGTGATTATCACCGATGGCACTGCTAAACCAGTCTTCCCACATGAACCAGGCAGATAATTCAGTACCTTCATCTTCAAACTCCATCTCAACAAAAAAGGACATGTCCTGCCCCAAAGAGCCCGCTGATAATATCTTTGCTGCAGGAGTATTGAACGTGACGCTGGAGTCTTTAGTTCCCCCGGTATCGAATTCCACATCCTGTATTACTCTGATAGCAATAGGCGGCATACCTGGAATATCAGACGGCCATACTGCCTGAGGGAAAACTTTCTTATATGCTTCTACACCCATAATGACAGGCTGGTCTTTGACGTAAAGCTCATCACCGTCCGGCATTTTGTAGCCATTAAGCCTGACAGCCTCACCAAGAGCAGTGAGACGCGGGAACGTGCCATGACACGTTATACATGATGTCTTGTATTTTCTTGCAAAAGCTGGAATGGCTTCGGCATTTCCTGGAAAAAATTCCACAAAAAAAAACGAAATCACTGCAATTACTACTGTCCAGAACTTTATTCTCTTTATTTTTACCTCCTTTTTATTGCACGGTCAAGTTTAATTCTCTTATATTTCAAAGGCAAAGACTATTGCCTCTTAACAAAATAGAGTTCTCTGTACCTCTGTGTTTTAAATTGCCCTCCAAACAAACTGGCGGGTAAACATTATTTGTACGCCTAAGGCGTATGTATTCCTCCATACAATTCCCTGAAGAACCAGCTTTTTTAACATTTTATTTACCTTCATTCAAAAAATTATGTTAGGTACTTATGGATTGCTGCAGCTGCTTTTCTGCCTGCTCCCATTGCCAAAATAACAGTAGCGGATCCGGTTACAATATCACCTCCGGCATAAACACCTTCCCGGCTGGTTCGGTTTGTTTCTTCATCAACAGCTATGTATCCCCGTTTGTTTAAAGTCAGGTCTGTAGTGCTTTGAGGAACGAGGGGATTGGCGCCAGTACCAATCGCCATAATTACAACATCAAGAGGTATCTGAAACTCAGAGCCTTTTCTGGGCACAGGCCGTTTTCTGCCTGATTCATCTGGTTCACTTAAGTCCATACGAATGCATTCAATAGCCTTTACCCAGCCATCTTCTCCAATTATTCTGACAGGATTGGTAAGAAGTTCAAATCGAATACCTTCTTCCCTGGCGTGGTGGACCTCTTCAATCCTTGCCGGCATTTCTACCTCTGACCGACGATAAATTATTATAGCTTCTTTGGCTCCTAAACGAAGGGCGGTTCTCACTGAATCCATGGCAACATTGCCGCCGCCAACTACTGCCACCCGCTGCCCAACTTTGATTGGGGTATCATATTCCGGAAAGGCATAAGCCCTCATTAAATTTGCCCGGGTTAAAAATTCGTTAGCGGAATAAACACCATTCAAGTTTTCGCCTTCTATTCCCATAAACCTTGGCAAACCAGCCCCTGTGCCAATAAAGCAGGCGTCATACTCTTCCATTATTTCATCTACAGTAATAAGCTTGCCAACAACTGCATTAATAATAATCTCAACGCCGATATTTTTTAGGGTCTCAATCTCTCTGGACACTATTTTTTTTGGCAGGCGAAACTCCGGAATACCATAAAATAAAACCCCGCCAGCTTCATGCAGGGCCTCAAATATTACTACCTTATGACCCAATCGGGCTAAATCAAAGGCACAGGTTAATCCTGCAGGGCCGCTCCCAACAATGGCCACCTTCTTCCCTGTCGGCTTAGCTGTCTCTGGTACATTTGCATGACCACTCTGCATCTCCCAGTCAGCGGCAAATCTTTCGAGGCGGCCAATACCTACTGGCTCATACTTTTTACCTGTGACACATTTCTTTTCGCATTGATCTTCCTGCGGACACACCCGACCGCAAACAGCCGGCAAAAAGTTCGCTTCCTTAATTTTATCAATGGCCCCTTGAAAATTTCCTTCCTTAATAAGACCAATAAAATCTCGAATTGGTACATTCACAGGACACCCCTGTATGCATATCGGTTTCTTGCAGTTTAAACACCTCTCTGCCTCTTTTCTCGCCAATTCCGGGGTATAACCAAGGGCAACCTCATTAAAGTTGGAGCGTCTTTTACCGGGATCCTGCTCTGGAACGGGTGTTTTTTTGGGAATAATTTTACGTTTCTTTTTTACTGACGCCTCTTCCATGCCTCAAATGACTCCTTCTCTTTATTTAAATACATCTTCTGACGATTCATTAACAAATCCCAGTCTACAAGGTGACCGTCAAAATCAGGACCCTCACAACAGGCAAATTTGGTCTCTCCACCAACAGATACCCTGCAGCCGCCGCACATTCCACTCCCGTCAATCATAATCGGGTTCAGGCTGACATATGTTTTAACACCAAATGGTTTAGTAGTTTCGCAAACAAACTTCATCATAATGGCAGGCCCGACAGTCATAACCAGGTCAGCTCCATTTTCTTCAATTTCCTGTTTAAGCGCCAGGGTCACCACACCTTTCATACCTTGACTTCCGTCATCGGTTGTTATCAATACCTTATCACTGACCTGCTCCATCTCTTTTTCGTAGATTAATAAATCCTTACTTCTTGCCCCCATCACTGTTACAACCTTATTTCCAAGAGACTTAAATGCCCTGGCAATTGGATACAAAGGCGCAACCCCGAAACCACCGCCGACAAGAATAACCCGGCCCACCTTTTCAATATGGGTTGGTTGGCCCAACGGCCCGCAGAGATCCAGAATATTATTACCTTCTTTATAAGTTGCCATCTCAGCGGTTGTCTTGCCGACTGTCATTACAATTAAACTAATCGTTCCTTCTTCAGGATTAATGTCAGCTAAAGACAGGGGAATCCTTTCTCCTTTTTCATGGAGCCTGATTATAACAAATTGCCCCGGTTTCGCCTTTTTAGCTATTAAAGGAGCGTCTAATCTGTAATAAAAGACATC
>JAZFSN010000108.1:0-23268 GCA_036446195.1 Thermodesulfovibrionia bacterium
CCCTCTGGATAATTCCCGTCAGGCTGTAATTCTCCGGCAGGCATTCCCGTAAGTATCTCAATGCCATCTTCAATGGTATCAATCGAATAAATATTGAATTTTCCGTTTTTTACTGCCTCGATAACCTCTTTTTTAAGCATAAGGTTTTTTATGTTTTTCCCCGGTATGATTACACCGTGTTCCCCATCGAGGCTGCGCAGTTTGCAAACCTCAAAAAACCCCTCTATCTTTTCATTGACTCCGCCAATGGGTTGGACCTCTCCGTGCTGATTCATTGAACCTGTTATTGCAATAGACTGTTTGATAGGTACGCCGGCAATACTGCTTAATAAGACATATATTTCAGCGCATGTGGCGCTGTCACCTTCTACTTCGCCATAAAGCTGTTCAAATGTAAGTGACGCTGAAAGTGTGAGCGGATGTTTTTGCGCATATTTTCCACCTAAATAAGCGGTAAGTATCAATATGGCTTTTTCATGAATTCTCCCGCTTAATTTTATTTCTCTTTCTATGTTTACAATACCTGCTTTTCCAGCATAAGTCTTTGATGTAATCCTGGAAGGGATTCCGAACCTGTAATCCCCCAGGTCAATTACAGAAAGGGCGTTAATCTGCCCAACCACCTTATTATCGGTGTCTAAGAGTAATGTCCCCTCTTTGATTGACTCGAGTATTTTTTCCTCTACTTTGTTAGAGCGGTAAGTCTTCTCCGTAAGGGCTCTTTCAACATGTTCGGATTTTGTAATTTTGCTGTTGTCAGCTTTTGCCCAGTAATCAGATTCTCGCAGGAGGTCAGCTATCTCGCTGAATTTTGCTGAAAGCTTACCCTGGTGCTCGGCAAGTCTTGAGCCGTATTCAGCAACTTTTGCAACTGCATCGCGCTCAAAGGGCTGTAATCCCTTTTCAATACATTTTCTGCGCACAAAACCTGCATATTTAAAAAGATTTTCGTTAGTTCTGTTTATGCGGTTTTCAAAATCAGCCTTTATCTTGAATAGGTCCCTGTATTCTTCATCAAGGTTATACAGCATGTAATAGAGGAAAGGATTGCCTACCAGCACTATCTTTGCGTTAAAGGGTATGGCCTGGGGCCTGAGGGTAGTGGATGAAACAAGCCGGTACTGTTCCCATATATCTTCTATTTTTATTTCCTTGTCCTTGATTGTTCTTTTAATGGCATCATATACGAATATGTTTTTTAAGATATCCAGCGCATTTACAATTATATATCCTCCATTTGCACTATGGAGAGAGCCGGCCTTGATCATGCTGAAGTCAGTTACTGCCACACCGTACTGAAGCTTATGTTCAATCCTTCCAAAGAGATTGTAATATGTAGGATTGCTTTCGATTACAACAGGCGCCCCTTTTGCATTGCGATTGTTTACAAAGATATTTACAGAATATTTTACGAATGAAGGCTCTGCTTTTGCAGGTTTTATAAATGGCAGTGTTGTTGTTTGTTCTTCCTGCGGCTTAAAGTCCTCTACATGGTCAAGAATATCTTCTCTTACATCTTCAAAATAAGTCATAATTTCATTATTATCTTTGTATTTTTGTTTAAGTTCATCAATCATGTGCCCAACCGCTGAAAGCACGGCCTGTCGTTCGAGTTGCACTTTTTTTAATTTCACCTTTTTTTCTTCTTCTCTGACAGTTCTTACCGCATCATCAAGTTTTTCCTGGAGCTGTTTGCCTATTTCCTCTATTTTTTTTCTCACCTTTGGTTCAAGATTTTCATATTCTTCCTCGCTTAATGATTTGCCTGTCTTCTTGACAGGGATAAGCGCAAGGCCGCTGACAGTTTTTTTAAGGGTAAAATCTTTTTCCTTTACGTCCTTTTCCAGTTTAGAGAAAAGCGCCTTTTGTTTCTGCTGGAATTCTTCAAAAATTTTTGTTCGCTGTTTTTCGTATTCCTTTGACTCAAAGATCTTTGGTATCTCATACTGCAGGATGTTTATCAATTCATTCATATCCTTCTGGAATGTCAAGCCCATTCCAGGAGGTAGGCTCAGGGCTTGAGGCATATCCTGATTTTTAAAATTGTAGACATAACACCAATCATTCGGGACAGGCTCTTTTTTGGCTTTATCCTCCAGAATGGTCCTGATTGTAGTCATTTTCCCTGTGCCGCTTTCACCGAGAATGTAAATATTAAACCCGGGGCTGTCAATGCCCAGGCCAAAATCAAGTGACCTTAATGCCCTTGCCTGTCCGATAGTTTCTTTAAGAGGCGGGATGTCATCAGTTGTGTTAAACGGTAATTCCGATGGCTTGCAGCTACGGTAGAGTTCATCTGTTGTGACTTTTTTAAGCATAAACAAACCTCCATCAAAACTAGTTAATAGTGCACTGTCCCTAACGCTTCTTTACTTTTTTTGAAGTGTCATTCCCCGATAAATCGGGATCCCGACATTATCGGGAACCGGAGTATTTCTCCTTTTAAAATAAGGATTCTCGAAGCGAGTCTCCGCGAAGAGTCGCTCCGACCCGACAAGCCTGCCTACCGGACAGGCAGGCGGGAATGACAGAATTATATAAAGTTATTTATGGGACAATACACTAGTTTATTGGTTATTTGTTTAAAAACCAAAGACTAAATAACAAATAACGGATAACGAATAACGGTATAATTAATATTGACATTATAGCCCTGATAAATTCTCTTGACAAGGTTTTTTTAGGGTTTGGAAATCCGGGATTCAGGGTTGTCTTTAACCTCTTGGGTGATGTTCCTTATGCACTTTTTTAAGCCTTTCAGGCGTTACCTTGGTATATATCTGGGTTGTTGATATGTCTACATGTCCAAGCATTTTTTGAAGCGCCCTGAGATCTGCCCCGCCATCAAGGAGATGGCTTGCAAAACAGTGCCTGAGGGTATGGGGGGAAATCTTTGATGAAAGCCCTTCGGAATACAGTTTAATTAACTGCCACAATCGCTGTCTTGTCATGGGCTTTCCCCCTTTTGCCAGAAACAGGTTAGGGGATGTTTTTTTCTTGAGGATCAACGGTCTTAATTCTTCCATGTATTTTTTTAATGACCCAATTGCCCTGTCATTTATTGGAACTATTCTTTCTTTGGAGCCTTTGCCCATAACACGTATAAAGCCTGCTTCAAAGTTTATATCGTTTAACTTCAGATTGATTGTTTCGCTTGCCCTGAGTCCTGACGAATAGATAAGCTCGAGGATTGCCCTGTCTCTTAACGAGAGTTTTCCTCCCTTCGGTTTCTCTAACAGAGAGAAAACCTCATCAATACCTAAAACCATTGGAAGATGTTTCCATCCCTTTGGATTGCTTAGATTCTCCAGAGGGTCTTCTTCTGTTATTCCTTCAAGCAGCATGAACTTGAAAAATCCTCTAAGGGAAGCGATGTTCCGAATTATTGTAGAATTTTGATTGCCGGAGTCGCGAAGGTGATTTAAATATGAAAGGACTTCATCTTTTGTAAAACCGCTTATCTCCCGGCGCGAGTTCGGTACGAATTCGTGTGAATCAATTCCGATATTGCCTGTTTTATTAATATATTTTTGAAATTTCTTTATATCATTTTTATACGCCTCAATGGTGTTATGGGAAAGACCTTTTTCTACGGTAAGGTAATTTAGAAATCTTTTTATGGGGTCAATCATTTAGTTCAGGATACAGAGAGCTCTGAAAATTTCATTTAAGCTCTCTTGATTTCACAGATTTATTTTTTAGATTACATAGATTTTAGTGTATTTTACAAGATTTCAATTAGTGTAATCTGCATTTTATCGGTGTAATCAGAGATTTCTGGATTTTTTGGAAATCTCATACATGATGCAAATTGATTGAATAGTTTCAGGCATGTGTTGTTGTTTTGGCTGTAAAGCGATAAAAAGATTTTTGTCCTTAGTTACTATAAAAAGTATTCTCATAAAATATAACCACAATATATAGTGGTCATGTTTTTTTTACTTGACAACGATTTTAAAGAGCACTATACTGTGGTTAAAAGTGGTAAAAAGTGGGAGGAAAATTGCCTAGTTTTTATGGTAAATATTATTACACCTTAGATGTAAAAGGCCGCATTTTAATTCCGCCTGCCGTTAAAGAAATCCTTTCTTCAAATTACAGTATGAGATTAGTATTTGTCAATGATGCATTTGATCATTGTCTGTGTGCATATCCGGTTGATGAGTGGAATAAGCTAATGGACAAAATTAAAGAGATGCCTCAGACATTGGATGCGGTCAAATACTATATGCGCCGGGTTATAGGTTCAGCTGTTGAATGCGAAATTGATAAACAGGGCAGGGTGCTTATTCCTTCTGCTCTCAGGGCAGATTCAGGTCTAAACAGTGAAGCAGTTCTCATAGGTCAGGGTAACAAGATGGAGATCTGGGACAAAAAAGAGTTTGAAGAGGTTGCAGATCCTTCAAAATTTGATAGTGAGGCACTTAAGGACTACAAAGAGAGATTGTCAAATCTTGGCCTGTAATGGAATAGTTCATGTGCCGGTTATGCTTGAGGAGGTATTGGAGGCTCTGAGGTTGAAAAAATCGGGTGTATATGTAGATGGAACTGTAGGTCTTGGAGGCCATGCAGAAGGCATTTTGAGTTCAGGGTGCACCTTGATTGGTATAGACAGGGACAAAGAGGCGCTTGAGATGTCAAAGGAAAGGTTAAAAAAATATAACGTTTTTTTTGCAAAAGACAATTTTTCAAATATGGAAGCTGCAGTTAAAGGCCTGGGTTATGAAAGTGTGGATGGAATTCTTCTTGATTTGGGGATCTCGTCCTTACACCTTAAAGAAGAAGGGAGGGGTTTTAGTTTTTTAAAGGACGAGCCTATTGATATGAGAATGGATCGGCAGCAAAGGCTTACAGCCGGGATGATAGTAAATGAGTATCCTGAAAAGGATCTGGCAAACCTTTTATGGAAATACGGAGAGGAAAGATTTAGCAGAAAGATAGCAAGGGCTCTTGTAAATGCTCGTGAAAAAGGAACCATTAAAACATGCAGGGAACTGTCGCGGATTATTGAAAATACTGTAGGTAGAAAGGGTCGTATTCATCCTTCTACAAAAACTTTCCAGGCCCTGAGAATTGAAGTAAATAAGGAACTTACCGAGTTATCAATGGCATTGAATGCCGGGATAAACATACTTAAATCAGGAGGCAGGTTTTGTGTGCTTTCCTATCATTCCCTCGAGGACAGGATAGTAAAGCACTCTTTCAGAGGGCTGGCACATAAAGGGCTGGCTGCAATTATTACAAAGAGACCCTTGGTCCCGAAAAGGGAAGAACTGGAGTCAAATCCATCATCAAGGAGTGCAAAATTCAGGGTAGCAGAAAGATTATGACGACAAGATATGCAAAAAGGAACATAAGGTGGGAACTTATAAAGGTTTTCTTTTTACTTTTTGTGTTTACTGGCGTATTTGCCCTGATATGGCTCAGGACAACAGTTGTTAATCTTGAATACGAGATCAGCGAGTTGGGAAAACAAAAAATGGAACTCATGAGGGAAGAAAGATTTACATCAACAGAAAAAGCAAATTATTATTCCGTGGAAAAAGTAGAAAAGAATGCCATAAAACGGCTGGGCATGAGCCTTCCTGAAAGAGAAAAGATTTTCTTTGTTAAAAAAGTAAGAGGCGCTGCACCATACAAGGTTTCTATAAAGTCAGGCCCCCGGGATGATTAATCAAACCGGGACATGAAAGGAGTATGAGCTGAAAGTCAGGGGGAGCCGAACATGATTATATTCTGGGATGAGGATTAGAAATCTAGATAATTACGAAGAAAAGCAATGATAAAAAAGAGATAAACGTAACCATTTAGTGACGGGTGGCAGAGAAGCTGGATTCCGGACAAGCCGGAATGACAACAGGGAAAGATGATAAAGGTTTTTTGTCATTCCCGCTTGTCGGGAATCTTTCTTTACGATTCCTGACAAGCCCCGAACCAGACGGTACAGGGGCAAGTAGGAAAGATGCCGGACAAGCCGGCATGACAGACTTTTCTAGAATTTTATATTATGCGTAATTATATAAGTCGTCATGTATAACAACTAACTATGGTCAAAAGGAAAATAAAGAATAATGACAGAAAGCTCTGGGATGAGGACTTTACAAAAATATGGCTTAAGAAGAGTAAAAACAGGGCTGTAATACTTTGCACTATTATATTTTTTTGTTTTTCAGTTATATCTATGCGCCTGATTGTCCTGATGGTTTTTGACCATGAGACACTCTCGAATAAGGCGGAACAGCAGTATCGGAGAATAAAAACATTAAGGCCGCAAAGAGGGATAATCTGGGACAGGACAATGCGGCAGATGGCTATAAGTGTTGATGCCCTTTCCCTTTACGCGGTCCCTTCACGGATTGATAATGTAAAAGATTTATCTTCACGTCTTGCTCCTGTTATAAAGATCCCTGCAAAAAAGATTATGAGAAAAATTTTATCCAGGAAAGATAAGGATTTTATATGGCTTGCAAGAAAAATGGATAACGAAGCTGTTCTCAGGATTAATGAGTTAAAGCGCGAGTTTGAGTATAAAGAATTAGGTTTTATAACAGAGCCAAAACGGTATTATCCCAAGGGCAAGATAGCATCGCATATCCTCGGTTATACCAATATCGATGACGAAGGGCTTGATGGTGTTGAACTCAAGTATAACGATTTCATAAAAGGCAAAGGGAAAAAAGTGAGGCTCGGCAGGGATGCACGCGGTTACAGCCTTTACAAAAACATTGAGGGTAATGTTCAGGGAAACAGCCTGATGCTCACTATAGATGAGGGCATTCAGTATATTGTTGAGAGGGAACTGGAAAATGCTGTGAATATCTGGAAGGCAGAAGCAGCAGTGGCAATTATGATGAACCCTAAAACTGGTGAAATCCTTGCTATGGCCAACAGGCCGACTTATGACCCTAATTTTGCGGGCAGGGTAAAAGCAGACGTGAGGCGTAACAGGGCAATAACAGATATTTATGAGCCTGGTTCCACATTCAAGGCTATTCTGGCGTCAGCAGCTATCGAAGAGGAGGTAGTTGCACTTGATGAGAAGTTTGATGTCTCAAAGGGATTTATTAAGGTACCCGGAGGCATTATCCATGATGCGCATAAACATGAAGTGCTTTTTTTTGGAGAGGTAATACAAAAATCTTCAAATGTCGGTGCAGTACAGATAGCGCTTAAATTGGGAAATGAGAGGTTTTATAACTATATAAAGAAGTTTGGTTTTGGCATGAAAACAGGGATAGACCTTTTAGGAGAAACCAGGGGGCTTTTAAGAAGGCCGAGAGACTGGTCTGGCCGGTCACTGGCATCCCTATCAATCGGGCAGGAAATAGGTGTTACCCCTTTGCAGCTTCTCAGGGCATATGCTGCAATCGCCAATGGCGGGACATTAATGAAACCATACGTTGTTTCAGCGGTAATTTCACCAACAGGCGAGGTTATAAAAAGTTTTTCTCCAAAGATAGAAAGACGCGTTATGTCTGAAAATAATGCCAGGATAATAAGTGATATCTTAAAAACAGTAGTTAAAGAGGGAGGCACGGCACAACAGGCAGCTATTAAGGGGAATCTGGTTGCCGGAAAGACAGGTACTGCACAGATGATTGACCCGGAAACAGGACGCTATTCTAAAAAAGACTTTGTGAGCTCGTTTGTCGGTTTCGTTCCTGCTGATAATCCTGAAATTGCTCTGATTGTTGTTGTGTTCAAGCCCAGAGGCGGGAAATACGGGGGGGTAGTAGCTGCCCCTGTATTTAAAAACATTATTGAGAATACGCTTGTATATCTTAACATTCCAATGGAAATGGATGATAATCATGTATTTCTTGTTAGTAGTTCCAATTAGGAAGAGCCCGGGTCTTTGCGACTCATTGTCCCAAAGCTCCGGGGCTGATTACAATATCCTGAGAATGACCTTCTATCTGGACGGATGACCATTGCAGAGCTTTTGAGGGGACTGAAGGTGATAAGGGTTAAAGGACCGCTTGAAAGAAAGATAAAGGGGATTGCATATGATTCAAGGCATGTAAAAGATGGCTATCTCTTTGTAGCAGTTAAAGGGTTTTCTGTAGATGGCCATGCTTACATAAATGATGCAATAAACAGGGGGTGTGTGGGGGTGGTTGTAGAAAAAACATTAGATTTACAGAATAAAACCGCTTTTATAGAAGTTGATGACAGCAGAAAGACGCTGGCTTTTCTATCTTCTGCCTTTTATAAAGAGCCCTCCAAAAAATTGTCCCTTATTGGTATTACAGGAACTAACGGCAAGACAACTACGAGTTACATTACCAGGGATATCCTTGAAACGTGGGGCAGGAAGGTTGGCCTTTTGGGGACAATAAATTATGTAACAGGCAAGAAGGTCTTAAAGGCAACCCGCACAACCCCTGAGTCCCTGGACCTTCAGAGGTACTTAAGGGAAATGGTAGACAATGAGGTAGAGTATGCTGTTCTTGAGGTATCATCCCATGCATTAGCACTTCAAAGAGTGGAAAGCTGTTCATTCAAGGTAGCTGTATTTACTAATTTCTCTCGGGACCATCTTGATTTTCACGGCTCAATGCAGGAGTACTTTAAGGCCAAAAGCACGCTTTTTAATTATCTCGGGAAAGATGATTATGCCGTGCTGAACTGGGATGTTCCTCTGATTAGAAGTCTCAAAGAAAGACTAAATTGTAATTTAATAACGTGTGGTCTTGGAAAAGGGTCAATGCTCAAGGGAGAAGATATAGAACAGAATGGAACACATGGCGGACTTTCATTTAAGATTCAGACACCCGAGGGCAGGGTTAAAGCAGATTCAGTGTTTATCGGGGGAAATAATGTCTATAACATTCTTATGTCAGTGGGGGTTTCTTATGCTCTCGGAATCAGCAAAGAGACAATTGCTGAGGGGATTAGAAAGGCTAAGCCGGTTGAGGGAAGATTTGAAAAGATAGAAGAAGGACAGAAATTTCTATGCATAGTGGACTATGCGCATACAGAGGAAGCGTTAAGAAACCTTATACGGGAGGCGAGGCTTTTAACAAAAGGGAAAATTATAACGGTTTTTGGATGCGGTGGCGACAGGGACAGGGGGAAAAGACCTGAAATGGGAGCTGCAGCTTCAGAATTAAGTGATTTCGTAATAATTACCTCGGATAATCCGAGAACAGAGGAGTCAATGGAAATAATCCAGGAGATAATTGAAGGGGTATTTAAGGATAACTATATGGCAGAGCCTGACAGGGCAAAAGCCATAAAAGAAGGAGTATCAATGGCTAAAAGCGGAGATACTCTTCTTATTGCAGGCAAGGGGCATGAAAATTACCAGGAGATTAAGGGAGTCAGGTATCCATTTAGCGATAAAGAAGTGCTAAAAGAGGAGATAAAAAAGCGGTTGGCAGTATGATGGCAGGATATAACAGAGAACAGTCTTTTCTCTCATTCTCATCCCGAAGTTTCGGGACTCCGAGGTTTTCGTCCCGATATGTCGGGACGAAAAAAACCGTTCAAAGACTATTCCCTCTTATATCTAACTGCTAATCGCCAAGCTTTATAGATATGGCAATCTTAAACACAGAAGAAATAATTAGGGCAACAGGAGGAGAGTTGCTATCTGACAACGGAGGCTCTTTTGCCGGGGTCTCGATAGATTCACGCACTATATCAGAGGGAGAGATATTTTTTGCCTTAAGAGGCCGGAGATTTGATGCTCATGATTTCATTGAGCAGGCCTTTTTAAAAGGAAATGGAGCTGTCATAGATATTAAAAAAAACCACTTCATGTCAGAAAAACCTGGTGTTCTAAAAGGGAAGGTCATTATTTATGTGAAAGATACCACAAGGGCATTACAGGATTTAGCACATTTTCTTATAGCAGGAAGGAATATTCCGGTTATTGCAATTACAGGCAGTAACGGCAAGACAATTACTAAGGAAATGACATATACAATTCTTTCAAAACGGTTTAATGTCCTTAAAAATGAGGGCAATCTTAATAACCTTATTGGTTTGCCCCTGACTCTTACAAAATTAGGCCCTGATAACGAAGTGGCTGTTCTTGAACTGGGAATGAATGCACCAGGTGAGATAAAGAGGCTGTGTGAGATAGCTGTTCCAAGTCACGGAATAATTACAAATATAGGCCTGGCACATATTGGTGAGCTTGGCAGTATTGATTTCATAAGAAATGCGAAGCTTGAGATTCTGCAGGGACTTAAAGTCGCTGTTCTTAATGCTGATGACAGGTTTTTAATGGAGGGGTATAAAGCTGTAATTGCGCAGGGCGGTTTTGATGGCAGGGCAATTACTTTTTCGATAAACCCTATTAGAAAACCCAGGCGGGGATTTCGTTCTAACGGGGCAAATAATGATTCCCATGTGATAGCCAAAGATGTACATGCTACTGAAAAAGGAAGTGATTTTATATTGGAACTCAGCAACGGTGGGAGTACTCCCATTAGTTTAAATATTCATGGTCTTTTCAATGTCTACAATGCACTTGCGGCATCCGCTGTCTGCATTTCAGTCGGGATTACCCTTGAGGAAATAAAAACTGCCTTAGAGGGTTACACAGCATTTCCCATGAGATTCGAGGTTATAAGAGTGGATAAGATAACTTTAATAAATGATTCATATAATGCTAATCCATCATCAGTGGAAGAGTCCTTAAAAGAATTGATTCGTATGAGGGGTCAGGGAAGGACAGTTGCAATTCTTGGTGATATGCTTGAACTGGGCAAGTTTTCAGAAAGGTCACACAGGACAATCGGCAGGATGATATCTGAAATGGGCATTAACATATTTGTGGCAGTTGGAGACATGATGCGTCTTGCTGCTGAAGAAAGTCAGTCAGGGGCTGCCCACAGCGGTAAAAATAAAAATCACAGGACCAAAGATAACCCGGAACCTGCGATTTATTACTTTAAAACCGCAGATGAAGTCAGGCAGAAAATCTCTGACATAATCAAAGAGGGAGACGTGGTTCTTGTAAAGGGCTCACGTGAAACAAGGATGGAAAAAATAGCAGATAAAATAAAGGGTTAGGAATGTTATTTCAATTATTTTATTCTTTTCATGAATTTTTTTCTCCCTTTAATGTATTTCGTTACATTACTTTCAGAACCGCTCTGGCAGCTATTACAGCTTTATCTGTAAGTTTTATCTTGGCGCCCTTGGTTATAAGGCTCCTAAAACAATTTAGTCTTACCCAGCATGTTAGAGATGACGGACCCAAGGCGCATCTTGATAAGGCCGGCACTCCGACAATGGGAGGTGCGCTGGTTCTTTTCTCCATAATCCTGAGTGTTTTGATGTGGGGCGATCTTGGCAATAAATACATATGGATAATGCTTTTTGCAACAGTTGGTTTTGGTATTATAGGTTTTGTTGATGATTACCTTAAAGCAGTGAGCCGGAGTGCAAGGGGATTAAGGGCCAGGTATAAATTTGCTGTTCAGATAGCCCTGGCGCTGGCAATCGGATTACTGCTTTACTACAACCCTGACGATCCTTATGTCTCAATGCTCAGTATCCCATTCTTTAAAAAATGGTTGATAGATATGGGCTGGTTTTATATCCCATTTTCTATTTTTGTAATAATTGGCTCTTCCAATGCAGTTAATCTGACTGATGGCATAGACGGTCTTGCAATTGGGCTTGTGGGTATTGCAACCCTTGCAACCGGCGCGCTTGTCTATATTTCAGGGCATTCTATTTTTGCCAATTATCTCCAGGTGGTTTATCTGCCAGGTACGGGCGAGCTTACTGTATTCTGTGGCGCTATGTTTGGGGCTGCTCTTGGCTTTCTCTGGTATAACAGCTATCCTGCCGAGATATTTATGGGTGATGTAGGCTCACTTGGTCTGGGCGGTGCACTGGGGACGCTTGCAGTTATAACAAAGCACGAAATTATTCTGGCTGTTGTTGGAGGTATCTTTGTAATTGAAACAGTCTCGGTAATATTACAGGTTGTATCATATAAGTTTACGGGGAAGCGTATTTTCAGAATGGCCCCTTTGCATCACCACTTTGAACTGAAGGGATGGCCTGAACCAAAAGTGATAATAAGATTCTGGATAATCGGTATCATACTTGCACTTTTGAGTTTAACGACTCTAAAGTTGCGATGAGGAACAGAACACAATTGAATATTATGCCATTTAAAGGCAAAAATGTGCTGGTAGTAGGTCTTGCAAGGAGCGGAACGGGCGCGGCAAACCTTCTCTCATCAATCGGGGCAAAGGTGCGGATAACGGACATTAAACCCCGGGACCTTCTGATGGATAATATTGAGAAACTTTTGCCCTCTATTGAGATTATAGCTGGTGAACACCCCGAGGAAGTGTTCAATACCGCTGATCTGATAGTGGTAAGTCCGGGGGTGCCGCTTGACATTCCGCCTGTTTTGCGAGCGATAGCCCGTGGCATACCGGTAATTGGCGAATTTGACCTTGCCTATCAGGTAATAAGGTCAATGGCCAGCAGCACTCTAAACCCTGAACTCTTACCCCCTGCGTTCATAGGGGTAACAGGGACTAATGGCAAATCAACTACAGCTACCCTTATTTCCATGATGATTAAGGGTGCCGGTTTCAAGACGATTCTGGCGGGCAACATAGGTAATGCACTGACGGAAGAAATCTTTAAAGCGTTAGACGCAGGGGGTGAGGGGAAAAAGGACAGTCCTTCTCCTGCTTTACGCCTTATGCCTATCGATTACATAGTTGCTGAGATTTCCAGTTTCCAGCTTGAATCAATTCAGGATTTCAAACCTTTTATTGCTGTAATACTGAATATAACTCCTGACCATCTCGACAGATACAGCAGTATACAAGAGTATGCTAATGCCAAGGCAAGAATTTTTGAAAATCAGGACCCATCTGATTACCTGATTCTTAACGCTGATGACCCGGCAATAATGGAGCTATATGAATCAAAAATCTCGCCTCGGCGAGCCTGCCTGTTCGGCAGACAGGTTGCCCGAGGTGACAAAAATCAAAAATCAAGCAGTGTAAATATATTATTTTTCAGCAGTAAAAAAGAGGTAAAAGGCATTTATTATAAAGACGGCAACCTCCACCTTAATTTTCTCCCCCCCCCGAGGACAGCCCCCCCTGCTTTCTTGCGAGAGCAAGAAGGGGGGGCTGTCTCCTCCCTTTCCAGGCTTATTGAAGCTGATGAAATAAAAATTAAGGGTGTCCACAATCTTGAAAACGCAATGGCAGCTTCTCTTGCTGCAATTATTTCTGGTTGTCCAATACACACCGTCAGGAGCTCGCTTAAAAATTTTCCCGGTCTTGAGCATCGGCTTGAATTTGTCTGTGAGATTAACGGGGTGAGTTTCATTAATGACTCCAAGGGGACGAATATAGGGGCCGTTGTCAAATCCATTGAAGGCCTTCAGAACATAGTGTTAATCATGGGAGGAAGGGATAAACAAAGTGATTTTTCTGCGTTAAAAGGTTTAATGAAAGAAAAGGTTAAAACACTTATTTTGCTTGGTGAGGCTAAAGAAAAGATTGCAGCAGCAGTAGGGAAGGCAACTGAAGTAATTCTTGTTGACGGCCTTAAAGATGCTGTTGAAGTGTCAGTGTCAAAGGCGTCTGCTGGCGATGTTGTATTGCTGTCGCCCGGGTGTGCAAGCTTTGACATGTTTACGGATTTTGAGGACAGGGGGAAGAAGTTTAAGGAAGAGATAAAGACAATTCAAAATGCAAATATCAAAATGCAAAACTGAGAAACGCAGATGTCAAATAAAAAAGGATTCAAGGGGTCCAGGGGCCAAGCCTGCCTGCCGGCAGGCAGGGATTCAAGTGATAGAATTATTTTACTTGAACCATTGAACTCTCAAACCCTGTTTTTTGGTGTTATAAGTGCTACATAATAGATATATAAATACCAGTAAAAATGCAGGCGGCATAGTCATACCTGTCATTGTTCTTGCAGGGATAGGTATTCTTATGATCTACAGTTCAAGCGTCCTGATCTCAGAGGAGAAATATGGCAGTGGTTTTCACTATCTATGGAGACACCTTTTTACTATCCTGATTGGATTTTCAACAATGATTTTTTTGGCAAAAGTGGACTACCTTAAACTGAGAGGTTTTATTATACCACTGCTCATATTTTCTTTTGTTCTGCTCATTCTGGTTTTTGTTCCAGGTATCGGGGTTTCCGCAGGTCCACAGAGCGAGGTGAAGAGATGGATAAAACTATGGCCATCGACCTTTCAACCATCAGAACTTACAAAAATAACCGTAGTCCTGTTTCTAGCCGACTATATGAGTAAAAATATATATAAAATGAAATCCCTCCGTTACGGAGTCATAATTCCATTTGCTGTTGTAGCTGTTTTTCAGGGTATTATCCTGCTTCAGCCGGATTTTGGGGGAGCAGTGCATATAGGTATTATCACCCTGGCACTTTTATTTATTGGAGGCATAAAGTGGAGGCATGTTTTTGGAATTATTCTTCTTGCGCTTCCAATTTTTTATTCACTTGTTTTATCTGCTCCTTACAGAATGAAAAGAATAATGGCCTTCCTCAATCCATGGCAGGACCCGCAGGGCGCCGGATTTCAGCTGGTACAGTCTTTTCTTGCATTTGGAAGAGGAGGATTAACAGGTGTAGGAATTGGGGACAGCAAACAAAAACTTTTTTTCCTTCCTGAAGCGCATACGGATTTTATCTTTTCTTTGATAGGAGAAGAGATTGGTCTTTTGGGTGTACTTACTGTACTGGGTCTTTTTTTATGGCTATTTATAAAGGGATTCAGGATGGCTATGCGGACAGAGGAATCGTTTGGTTACTATCTTGCATTAGGCCTTACTATAATGATAGGGAGCCAGGCGCTTATGAATTTTGCCGTGTCCACAGGTTTGATGCCAACAAAGGGACTGCCATTACCGTTTGTAAGTTACGGGGGGTCTGCATTTCTTGTGAATGCGGCAGCAGTAGGCATACTTATAAATATAGCGAAAAATTGCCGGGGTAAATTCTCGTTAAGCAGTGAACGGGTAAAGCACAGGGCAACGTCCCTGAAAGGACTGACAAAAGATAAAGCGACTACTGAATACATGTCATTTCCAGGTTCGGAATTAGGTGCGGGTCGAACCCGGCGTGCCGAAACTGCTTCACGGAGGAGAAGATACAGATGAATATTGTAATTGCCGGAGGCGGCACAGGTGGGCATGTCTTTCCGGGGATTGCTGTTGCCAGAGAATTTAAGAGGATACTGGATGACGCAGAAGTGACATTTATAGGAACTGCCGAAGGTATTGAGGCAAGGGTAGTTCCTAAAGAAGGATTCGACATAAAATTCATCAGGTCAGAGGGTATAGTAGGACGCGGTGCTTATAAAGCGATAAGTTCTGCTCTTAAAATTCCGTTATCTATAAAAGATTCCTATCGAATTCTTAAAGATCTTAAAACAGATGTTGTCCTGGGCGTTGGCGGTTACTGCTCGGGTTCCGTGCTCCTGACAGCATTTTTGATGGGTATACCAACAATTATACATGAGCAGAATATAATCCCTGGTTTTACCAATAAAGTGCTGGGAAAATTTGCAGATTTTGTAGCTGTAACATATTTTGAAAGCATTAATTTTTTTCCAAAAGATAAGACACATCTCACAGGCAATCCAATAAGGGACGAGATATTAAAAGGAGACAGGGAGAGGGGGTACAGAACCTTTGCGCTTAAAAAAGGACTTTTTACAATATTCGTATTTGGAGGAAGTTCTGGTGCGAGCAGCATTAACAGGGGACTGGGTGAAGCCCTGGTATATCTGGAAGACTATAAGGATAAAATTCAGTTTCTTCATCAAACCGGAGAAAGGGATTTCAATTTTGTAAGAGAGTTCTATCATGCAAAAGGTTTCAGAGGAACGGTGGTCCCGTTTACATACGATATGGCAGATGCCTATGCAGTTGCAGACCTTGTTATATCAAGGGCGGGAGCGACCACAATTGCAGAATTAACAACATGCGGAAAGGCCGCCATACTTGTTCCGTACCCTTTTGCAGCCGGCAATCACCAGGTAGCCAATGCAAGAAAACTGTGGGATATCGGTGCGGCCCAGATGATTCTTGATAACGAGCTAAACGGCAGGACACTCTCCGATCTAATCAGGCATTTACTTGAGGATCCCGATGGTATTGGAGGAATAGAGAGAATCAGCAGGTCTATTGGAAGACCTAATGCAACTAAAAAAATATTTGAACTTATGATGAGTCTTGCAAAAAAAAAAGGGGAGGCAAAAACGTTATTGGTTAAAACGAATAATGAATAACGCTCTTAACGCTCTTAACAATGTATAAGAAATTTGAAATAGTTCATTTTGTAGGCATTGGCGGTGCCGGCATGAGCGGTATTGCAGAGGTCCTGAAAAATCTCGGACACGAGGTCAGCGGTTCAGATTTAAAAGAGTCAGAGACAACTAAAAGACTGGAGACTTTGGGTATTAGTATATATATAGGGCACAGGGCAGAGAATATAAAGGGTGCTCATGTAGTGGTTGTGTCTTCTGCAGTTTCTTCCGCTAATCCGGAAGTAATGGCCGCAAGAAAGCACTCTATTCCAGTAATACCAAGAGTTGAAATGCTTGCAGAGCTTGCACGGCTTAAATACAGCGTGCTGGTTGCAGGTTCACACGGAAAGACAACAACTACGTCTTTAATAGCAAGTCTGCTTGCCTCAGGAGGGCTTGATCCTACCGTTGTAATAGGAGGTAAATGGAAGGGCATAAGAGGCAATGCAAAACTCGGTCAGGGAGAATTTCTTGTGGCAGAAGCTGATGAAAGTGATGGTTCTTTCTTAAAGCTCTCACCTACGATTGCGGTAATTACTAATATTAACAGAGAGCATCTGGATTTTTTTAAAAACATTGACGAATTAAAATCGGCATTCCTGTCTTTTGTAAACAGGGTGCCGTTTTACGGTCTTTCCATACTCTGTGCTGATAATGAGCATGTAAAAGAGCTTTTACCGAAGATTCAGAGGAGATTCATCACTTACGGGCTTGGTGAGGATGCTGACCTTGTAGGTAAAAACATAAAGATAGAGGGGCTCAAGACGAAATTCGAGGCTGTTTCAGGAGGGGAATCAGTTGGTGTTTTTGAAGTGCCGCTTCCCGGAGTGCATAACATTTATAACAGCCTGGCTGCTATTGGAACTGCACTTGAACTCAAGCTTGATATGAACAGTGTAAGAAAGGCTCTTTATGAATTTAGCGGTATTCAAAGGAGATTTGAATTTAAGGGTGAGATGTCAGGAATCAGGATATTTGATGATTACGGGCACCATCCCGCAGAAATCATGGCAACCTTAAAAGCTGCGAGAGAGGCAATTGCACATTTAACAGTTAAGGGAGAGGTTAAGGGTGGTTGTGAAGGGAGGGTTGTTGTACTTTTCCAGCCTCACAGATATACAAGGACACGGGATTTGCTAAGTGATTTTTTTAAGGCCTTCACAGATGCAGATAAGGTTATTCTTATGGACATATACCCTGCTGGAGAGGAGCCATTAAATGGAATAAATTCAGAGGTGCTGTTTAAAGGAATAAAAGATACGGGGAAAGACGTGGTATATATGAGGAACAGAGTTGATATACCAGGCTATCTTTCGGGAACGTTAAAAAAAGGTGATATGCTGTTAACCCTTGGTGCAGGCGATGTGTGGAAGACAGGGAATGAATTTATAAAAATCAAAGTGCAAAATGGAAGGTAATTTTAATTGAGCGATAAAGAGATAAAAGAAATATTTGCAAAAGGACTTTTCAAGGGCAAAATAAAGTTTGACGAGCCCATGTCAGCCTATACATCTTTAAAGATAGGCGGACCTTTAGAGATTATGGTTTTCCCTGAAGATATTGTTTCATTGAAAAATGTTCTTATTGCAGTCAGGGGACAGGGGATTCCGCTTTTTGTATTAGGGGCCGGGACAAATCTCCTTGTAAGGGACGGCGGAGTGGATGGTATGGCAGTATGCTTAACGGCATTTAAGAATATCAGGATTATTGCAAACCTTAAGAATCTTGTCCCTTATAAATCCTCGGCAATAGAGTTGGAATCTTATGTCGGTCTTTTTGTTGAAGCTGGTGTTCCCCTTGGTAAACTGATAAATTTCACGAAAAAAAACGGATATTCAGGGATTGAAGCACTTGCTGGAATTCCCGGTACTTTTGGCGGAGCTGTTTATATGAATGCCGGCTCCTTTGGTACGGAGATTAAGGACGTGCTTGTTTCCGTAGCAGTTATGAATATGAAGGGAGAAATAAGGATACTGGAAAAAGAAGGGCTTAAATTTTCATACAGAAGCTCAAATATTGCGGCAGACATGATTATCCTCAGCGCTAACATCATTCTTAAAAAAGACAGCCCCGAAAAAGTTTCCGGGCTTGTAAATGAGTTTCTTGAAAAGAAGAGACTCTCTCATCCTGTAGGGGAACTGTCCGCAGGCTGTATATTCAAAAATCCGGGCGGGGATTCTGCAGGAAGGCTTATAGAGGCAGCAGGATGTAAAGGTATAATGACAGGTGATGCAGAGGTGAGCACGGTGCATGCAAATTATTTTATTAATAAAGGCATGGCCACCTGCAGAGATTTTATGAAACTCATGGAAACTGTAAAGGCAAAGGTTAAAGGGTTCAGTGACATAACACTTGAGCCTGAAATAAGAATTATCGGGAGGAATTAGGGGGGAAACCTGAAAATCAGGTATCAAATGTGAAATTAAGTTTTTTAATTTTTAATTATGGTTAAGAGACAGATTACTACAAAAAGAATAGGTGTATTGATGGGTGGAATATCTTCTGAGAGGGATGTTTCAGTGAGGAGTGGACTGGCGATTTATCAGTCCCTTCAGGAACTGGGGTACAACTCTGTGCTTATAGATGTAGGGAAAGACGTAGTGAATGTTCTGAAAAAAGAAAAAGTACGGCTTGCTTTTCTGGCACTCCATGGAGGCATGGGAGAAAATGGCGCGATGCAGGGAGTGCTTGAGGTAATGGGAATTCCATATACAGGGTCAGGCGTTCTGGCTTCTGCCCTTGCCATGGATAAAGAGGCATCAAAGAAAATCTTCATGTATCATCAACTGCCTGTAGCGCCATTTATAGTTGTCAGAAAGAAAAGGAATATTCGAAGGCGTGAATATACAGGGAAACGGAAACACCCGGATAGTGATAATGCGGTTGTATCTCCATCAGCTGAATTTCCAGTTCCTCCATTTGAACTGCCCTGGGTTGTTAAGCCGGCTACTGAGGGTTCAAGCCTGGGTGTCAGTATAATCAGGGAAAAGACAATGCTTGCCCAGGCGCTGGAGAAGACCTTTCACTTCGGCATAAGGGCCATAATTGAAAAATTTATTGATGGGAAAGAAATCCATATAGGAATACTCGGCAGCAGGGTCCTCGGCGGGGTAGAGATAATACCCACATTGGAATTTTATAATTATGAGGCTAAATATACCTCAGGACTTACTGAATTTACAATTCCTCCCCGGATTGATGAGGCAGTTTATGAGAAGGCTAAAGATACAGCTCTTCAGGCCTATACGGCGCTTGGATGTTCCTGTGCCAGCAGGGTAGATCTGAAGATCGATGAAAGCGGGACTCCATATGTCCTTGAGGTTAATACGCAACCCGGTATGACAGCAATGAGCCTGCTTCCTAAAATAGCCCAGTCTGCAGGTTTAACATTTAAAAATCTTATAGAGGAGATAATCAAGCTTGCCCTCAAAGAAACGTAAAGGACGTCAAATGAATATACGTTTTAAACAGAGATCCGCTTACTGGCGCGGCGAAAAGATTGTTATATTCTTTAAAAGGAGTATCATTGTCTTATTTATTTTTATCATCTTTGCAGTTGCGCTGCTGGGCGCTAAACTTTTAGTCCGGGCCTTTCCTGTAAAGAACATCCTGATTTCTGGTAACTACCATCTTGAGGAGAGTGAGATTAAAGATACTGTAAATATCAGGGATGGCAGCAGTCTTATTGGACTTTCCCTCGATGAGCTTAAAGCAAGGCTTAAGAGGAATGCGTGGATCAAGAAGGTGTCTCTTAGAAAGAAGTTCCCTGACACCATTATGGTAAATATTGAGGAGGCGGTCCCGAAGGCACTGCTTAGTATTGATAAAAAAATATTTCTTGTCGATACAGGCGGCAATGTCCTCGAAGAGATTAAAGATGAAAGCACCTCATTCCTGCCGGTGATAGTTGGGATAAACCCTAAAAAAGACAGGGGCGGGATTTTAGAAGCAATGAAGCTGATAAATGCCCTCGATGAAAATGATATTCTTTCCCGTAAAGAATCAATAGAAATTATGTTAAAACCCTATGGGCTTGTAATGAATTTGGACGGTGAGTATATAAAGGTTGGATATGGGAGGTACTCGAAAAAGCTTGGCCGGTGGAAAGCGCTTGAGACGGAGATCAAAAAGAAAGATATAACAATAGCTTATGTTGATCTCAGGTTTGAAAACGAGGTAATCGTAAAACCATTAAGAAAGGTAAAAGAACGCAGATGACCATGTGGATGTTATGAGAAAAGGCAAACTTATAGTTGGCCTTGATGTAGGCACTACCAGGATTTGTGCTGTTGTCGGTGAGGTAATAACTGCCGGAAATTCCCGGGGAGACTTTCTTTCTAACGGCTTGAACGGCAGGGGGACAGTTGCCGCTCAAAGCCGGGTTGACATTATTGGGGTTGGAAGCTCTCCGTCAAAAGGACTTAAAAAAGGAGTTGTGGTAAATATCGAGGCTACGGTTGAATCCATAAAGAGAGCGGTAAAAGAAGCGGAGGCTATTGCAGGCGTTGAGGTAAAGGCGGTGCATGTGGGTATTGCAGGAGGTCATATAAGTGATTTTACCAGCCATGGTGTTATTGCAGTGAAAGAAAGAGAAATCGGTCAAAGAGATATTGATAGAGTTATAGATGCTGCAAAGGCTGTAGCTATTCCACTTGACAGGGAGATCCTTCACGTAGTCCCGGTAGGCTTTGCTGTAGATGGACAGAATGGGATTAGTGACCCGGCAGGTATGGGTGGTGTAAGACTTGAGGCAAACGTCCGGATAATAACCGGGGCTGTCACATCA
This sequence comes from Thermodesulfovibrionia bacterium, assembly GCA_036446195.1. Lineage (GTDB taxonomy): Bacteria > Nitrospirota > Thermodesulfovibrionia > UBA6902 > BMS3Bbin08 > JAZFSN01. The sequence goes on from JAZFSN010000108.1 coordinate 21,075, forward strand.
GTGCAGAATCTGATTAAAAGCTGTCAGAGAGCAGGGCTTGATGTTATAGATGTCGTGCTTGAACCACTTGCCTGTGCCGAGGCAACTTTGAGCCGTGAAGAAAAGGATCTTGGAGTGGGACTTTTAGATATAGGAGGCGGAACAACGGATATTGCCTTATTTCATGGAGGCAATTTATGCCATACAGCTGTTTTGACCCTTGGCGGCAATAATTTTACAAATGATGTTGCGATAGGATTAAGGGTGACCGCCTCAGAGGCTGAAAAGATAAAAAAGAACTTTGGCTGTTCAATGGTATCCATGGTCGGTCTTGATGAAGAAATTGGGATTGTCTATCCCGGAGACAAGCCGAACAGAAAGGTACCGAGGCAGTATCTGATTGAAATACTTCAACCAAGGGCTGAGGAGCTCTTTTACCTTATAAAAGAAGAGTTGACAAAGAGTGGTTTCCATGGGGTTATGACTTCAGGTGTAGTTCTTACCGGAGGTGCTGTTTTGATGCAGGGGATGGATGTTATGGCTGAAAATATACTTGAGCTTCCCGTAAGGGTTGGAAATCCGGCGGGTATTGGAGGTATTACTGATATTGTCTGCAGCCCGATGTATGCAACGGGGGTTGGTTTGGTGCTTTATGGGGCAAGAGGAATCATAAATGAACAGAAATCAGGTAGCGGCAATATATTTAATGGAGTTGCAACGAAAGTGAAGGAATGTGTAAAAGGAATATTTGGATAGTAAACCCCGTTAGAAGGGCGAAGGTCTTCTAACGGGGTTGACAAATGGAAACAGAGAACGAATAAAAACAAACAATTGACAATCATCAATCGAAAGTTGTCAATTAAAAAAAGAAAGGGGGATAATATGAAAATTTTTGAACTGGAGGAAGTAAAAAACACTTCAGCGAAAATCAAAGTTGTAGGTGTGGGCGGAGGTGGCAGTAATGCCGTGAACGGGATGATAGCGTCTAACATTCGGGGTATTGAGTTCATAGTTATTAATACAGATGCACAGTCACTCGAATCGTCTCTTGCTCATCAGCGCCTGCAGATAGGCAGTGCCCTTACAAAGGGACTTGGAGCAGGGGCTGACCCGGAGATTGGCAGACAGGCAGCCTGGGAGGACAGGGATTTAATTGAAGAGGCAATAAAGGGTGCGGATATGATATTTGTAACAGCGGGTATGGGCGGTGGAACAGGGACTGGTGCGGCGCCTATTGTTGCCGAGGTGGCCAAAGAACTCGGAATACTTACCACTGCTATTGTGACCAAACCATTTATCTTTGAAGGCAACAAGAGGGCAAGGAATGCAGAGCAGGGCATAAAAGAACTCAAAAAACATGTGGATGCATATATTATTGTCCATAATAACAGGCTTTTAAACATTGCCGAGAAAGATACCCCGTGGCTTCAGGCCTTAAGTCTTGCAAATGACGTTTTACGGCAGGCAGTCAGAGGCATTTCAGACTTAATACTTGTACCTGGCTTAATAAATCATGATTTCTCGGACATACAGACAATATTGGCTGGCAGTGGAAGGGCACTCATGGGGATAGGAAATAGTGCAGGTGAAAATCGTTCCCTGAATTCAGCAAAGATGGCCATTTCAAGCCCCCTGCTGGAGGAATCGTCAGTTGATGGAGCCAAGGGTGTTTTGATTAATATCACTGGAGGTTCTTCCCTTTCCTTGCATGAAATTAACGAGGCAGCATGTCTAATAAGGGATGCTGCCCACGAAGATGCCAATATAATTTTTGGCTCTGTAATTGACCCTGACCTGGATGATGAAGTAGTGGTGACAGTTATTGCAACTGGTTTTGAGGATAAACAGAGGACAACAATGCCTTCTTACGACAGATGGAGGCCATCAAGAGAAATAGTTTCTCTGAAAGGCTCTGAAAAGATACTTTCTAAAGATAGAATTGCAGCTTTTAGAGAGGATGACCTGGATGTTCCAACATTTATGCGCAAACCCGGCTATGACCGTAAATCTGCAGAAAATTAAAAGATGATGATTCAAAAGAAGACAACACTGTTATGCGGTCGTGGGATTTGAAGGAAAGCAACTCAGTATTTGGAAAGAGGTATATATAATGCTGTTTTCAAAGATGTTTATCCCAACTTTGCGTGAAAGTCCTGCAGAGGCCGAGGCCATAAGCCATATACTTATGCTCAGGGGAGGTTATGTGAGGCAGCTT
>JAZFSN010000109.1:0-13558 GCA_036446195.1 Thermodesulfovibrionia bacterium
GAGGGGTTTATAAAATAGAACTTAAATCCCTTACTTTTTTACCTGCAAGAGTCAAGGCTTCTCTTGCAATTCCCTCTGCATCAAGGCCAACCATTTTCCTAAGCAGGTTTTGTGGACCATGCTCTATAAATCTATCAGGAAGCCCGAGCCTCTTTATTTTAAGGCCGTTAATATTCAGTTCTGATAAATGTTCTAATACAGCGCTCCCAAAGCCACCATTGATGGTGTTTTCTTCTACTGTGAGAACACATTTTATCTCTTGTGCAAGACTTCCTATTAAACCGGCATCAATCGGCTTTACGAATCTCGCGTTGATTACGCATGAACTTATTCCCAATTCTTCAAGAAGCTGTGAGGCATCTAAAGCAGGTTGGACAGAGTTCCCTATAGCAATAATTAAGATGTCATTGCCATTTCTCATGACCTCAGCTTCTCCTATTGGAATCTTGCCTGGCTTTTTATCTTTCTGGATTTTAGATACAGTTCCCCGGGGATATCGTATTGCCGATGGTCCATCATGGGAAATAGCTGTTTCCAGCATATCCTGGAGCTCATTTCCGTCTTTTGGCGCCATGACAACTAAATTTGGTATGTGTCTTAGATAAGAAAGGTCAAAAGTACCGTTATGTGTTGGTCCGTCTTCCCCGACAATGCCGGCCCTGTCAATAGCAAATATTACAGGGAGGTTCTGCAAACACACATCATGAACAATCTGATCATATGCCCTCTGTAGAAAAGTGGAATAAATTGCTACAACAGGCTTAAGCCCCTGACTTGCAAGTCCTGCTGAGAAAGTTACAGCATGGGGCTCGGCAATACCTACATCATAAAATCTCGTTGGAAACGCCCTGGCAAACCCTGAAAGCCCGGTTCCCTCGGTCATTGCTGCTGTTATGGCAACAATACGGTTATCCCTCCTTGCAAGTTTAACAAGGTAGTTCCCAAATGCCTCGCCGAACGATATATTATCAGAAGACACCTGATTCCCTGTCTCAATATCAAAGGAGCCTACTCCGTGGAAAACCCAGGGACTTCTCTCTGCCGGCTCATAGCCCTTTCCTTTTTTTGTTATGGTGTGTATAAGAACTGGAAATGGAAAATCCTTAAACCTGTTCAGGGTCTCAATAAGTACCTCAATCTTATGGCCGTCAATCGGTCCTACATACTCAAATCCTAATTCTTCAAACAGCATTCCCGGAACAAAAAGTCCCTTAACGGTATCCTCTGCCTTCTGAGCCATTCTAAGGACAGGCTCCCCCACTTTTGGAATACGTTCCAGGATATATTTTGTTTCTTTTTTGAATTTAGTATATAAGTCGCCAATCATTATTCTTCTTAGATATGCAGACAGGGCACCAACATTAGGAGAAATGGACATTTCATTATCATTTAATATGACAATGAGGTCTTTCTGGAGATGTCCGGCATGGTTTAAACCTTCAAATGCAAGACCCGCAGTCATGGCGCCGTCCCCAATGACAGCTATGACCTTAAAGTTTTCTCCGCCTCGGTGGATCTCCGGTTTTTTCTGGTCCCTTGCCTCAATTATTCCAAGAGCAGATGAGATAGATGTTGAGCTATGACCGGTTCCAAAGGCATCATGTGGGCTCTCGCCAATTTTTGGAAAACCAGAAATACCCCCGTGCTGTCTAATCGCAGAAAAAACATCAGCCCTTCCGGTAATAAGCTTGTGGGCATAGGATTGGTGTCCTACATCCCATATAATCTTATCTTTTGGGGAATTAAACACATAATGTAAAGCAATTGTGAGGTCAACAACTCCGAGGTTGGATGCAAGATGTCCCCCGTTTTCTGCAACTGTTTTAATTATCGTTCCTCTTAACTCTTCCGCAAGTTTTTTGAGTCCGGGGTATGAAAGATTTTTAATATCTTTTGGCCCCTTTATTTTTTTAAGTAACATAATTCTTAATTACGCCTTTTTAGAATATATTTTGCGATTTCTCTCATTGGCTCTGCTTTTTCGTCAAAACTTTCAATCGCATTAAGAGAATCTTTTATGAGATTTTCTGCCTTTTTCTTTGAACCCTCAAGCCCAAATACAGAAGGGTAGGTATTTTTACCCCTCTTACTATCTGTGCCCGTTGACTTTCCTAATTCTTTTTTTGTACCGACAATATTAAGGACATCATCGATAATCTGGTAGGCAAGCCCTATTTTTTCTCCATATTTTGTCATTGAGCTGAGTACACCCGGGGAAGCCTCTGCCATAATTGCTCCGGTACGAACAGAGGCCCTTATAAGAGCACCTGTCTTCTGTTTGTGAATATAAAGCAGTTCTTTCTTCTTAATTTTTTTGTCCTCAAAGACTATGTCTGCTGTCTGGCCACCGACCATGCCTTCTGAGCCGCAAGCGGATGTCAGCTCTCTGATTATATTAATTAACATTTCAGGTTTGTTCAACGCCTTTGCAACAATACCAAAGGCATCTGTAAGTAAAGCATCGCCTGCAAGAATTGCAATAGCCTCTCCAAATACTCTGTGATTGGTTGGTTTATTCCTTCGGAAATCATCATTATCCATTGCCGGAAGGTCATCATGTATCAGAGAATAGGTATGTATTAATTCAAGAGCGGCAGCAACCGGCAGCATATTTTTTGATTTGCGACCTGTTGCCTCATAGCTTGCAATCGCCAATACAGGACGCAGCCTTTTCCCCCCGGCCATTAATGAGTAACTCATTGACTTATATAAATATTTTGGACAGGAACTGTTTGTTTTGATTGAGGAAAGATACTTCATCAGGAATCCATCTACAAGCTCCCGTTTTTTTTTAAGGTAAATGTCTATATCCACGGTTTGCTATGTATTTTAGAATTGCACGATTTAAACAGCCTCTTTATAATATACATCATATACATCAATAAAGATATTTTTACCTTATCTTCACCATAACATCAGGCTAAAACAGTTCGAAAGGAATAATGACTCTCAGCACCTTGCTGTTAAATAGATCAAAGGAGACACCTGAAAAAAACTGTATCAAGTTTAGAAAAAGCAAGCTCTCTTATTTTCAATTAGACAGTCTTGTAACCCTTACTTCGGGAGGTCTTCGCAGGCATGGCTTAAATATTAAAGACAGGGCAGCAATTATCATGGAAAACTGTCCTGAATACATAATTTCTTATTTTGCAATACTCAGGGCCGGAGGCATCGCAGTCCCTGTAAATACCTTTCTCGTTGCAGAAGAAATGACATATATACTCAAGGACTCCGGTTGTAAGATAGTTATTTACGGCAATAATTTTAAAAACCATGTTGAGAAAATAAAAAAAGACATCCCGGAGATAAAAGCCCTGATGTTTGAGGAGATACCACAACAAAAAGCAGAACCTTATAAAGGTAATGATGATGAAGTTGCAATTTTATTGTATACCTCTGGAACTACAGGATTTCCTAAAGGAGCAATGTTAACCCATTTTAATCTTATCTCAAATGTGGAGGCATGTTTAAAAGTTATACTTTTTTCTGATAAGGATAGAGTACTGCTTTTTCTTCCACTATTTCATTCGTTCACTTTTACCATTTGTGTCCTTGTCCCTATATATACAGGGGCAAGTATAGTTTTGCTTGAGTCTGTTAAACCCTTTTCAAAGGTTATAAACAGTATCTTCAGAGACAGAATAACGTTGTTTGTTGCAGTCCCTACAATCTATAACATACTCATTAAGAAGAGGTTGCCATTCTTTTTTAAGTATATATTTAAGAGTCTTATTAGTATAAGGGCATGTGTTTCTGGTGCATCAGCACTTCCGGAGGAAACACTTCATGCCTTTGAAAAACGGTTTAAAGTTCCTCTCCTTGAGGGATATGGACTCACGGAGGCATCACCGGTTGTTGCAGTAAACCCCCTGGGTGATATACGAAAACCCTCTTCAGTAGGTCCCCCGCTACCAGGTATCGAAGTAGCTGTAATAGGAAAAGACGGTAAAAGACTGGCATCCGGGAAAACAGGAGAGCTTATTGTAAAAGGTCCGAATATAATGAAAGGATATTTTAATAGGGAGAAGGAAACAGCAGAGGCTCTTAGGGATGGATGGCTTTATACCGGTGATATGGCAAAGATTGATCAAGACGGGTACATATACATAGTAGACAGGAAAAAGGATTTAATTATTATTGATGGCATGAATATCTATCCTCGCGAGGTTGAGGACACCACAATAAAACTTCCCTCAGTTGAAGAATGTGCGATGATCGGTATACCTGACGGCAAAGGATCTGAAATATCTATTCTCTTTGTAAAGAAAAAGGACAATGCTGTCCTGGATGAGAAAGAGATTAGGAATTACCTGAAAAGGCATGTTGCACAGTTCAAGATACCCAAAAGAATAATTTTTGTAGAAGAGTTCCCTAAAACAGCTACGGGAAAGATAAAGAAAAACGAGTTAAGGAAACGAAACCTTATTTAAGGACGTGCAGCCCGGGCAGTGCATTCAAATTTTTATCCTTTTGCTGTAATCATTCAGGTTATCCTGATTAAAAGGCCTGGCTGTCACAGATAAATCCGGGATTAAGTAGTTTAAACTGTTTAATCTATCAAAAATCTGTTCCGTCGAATATAATAATGATATATTATGGAAGGGCTGGAGATAACAAAATTATCAGTTTATAAAGACAACAGAGGCTGGCTTGGGGAAATAATAAGGGCAGACGAAACAAACCTGAAGCCTCTTATGGCATATCTGTCCATGACTAATCCGGGAGCTGTTAGAGGGCCTCATGAACACAGAGAACAGACAGATTTATTTTGTCTAATTGGCAATTTCAGACTGTATTTCTGGGACAACCGAAAAAACTCACCCACCTATAGAGAAAACAAAACATTAGAAATTTCAGATGATCCTACAGTAGCAGTCATACCTCCCGGCATAGTGCATGCATATAAAAACATCGGGAGCAGTGATGGTTTTGTAATAAACCTGCCTGATAGATTATACAGGGGATGGGGAAAGGCTGATGCAGTAGATGAAATTAGATATGAAAATGACCTTTCATCTCCTTTCAGGATTGAAGAATGAAAATTCTTGTTACTGGCGGTGCGGGGTTCATTGGCTCTAATTTTATCAGGTATTTAATCTCTGTCCACCCTGATTATCAGATTATTAATCTGGACAAACTTACCTACGCCGGCAACCTCGAAAATCTTAAGGATATAGAACCATCACCCGGATACACATTTATAAACGGAGATATCTGTGACAAAAAAGTTCTGGAAGGTATAGAGTTTGATACAGTTGTGAATTTTGCAGCTGAGAGTCATGTTGACAGGAGTATCCTTGATTCATATCCTTTTTTACTGACAAATATACTTGGTGTCCATAATATTCTTGAAATTGTAAAACAGAGGAAATGTCTTCTTTTACAGATATCAACTGATGAAGTTTATGGTTCAACTGAAAAGGGGATTTTTAAAGAAAGTTCCCCCCTTTTACCCAATAGCCCATACGCAGCCAGCAAGGCAGCAGCCGATATGCTGGTAAGATCTTATATTGAAACCTTTAAGATTGAGGCAATCATAACCAGGTGTTCAAATAATTACGGACCATATCAATTCCCGGAAAAACTGTTTCCGCTTTCAATATTGAATGCAATTAACAAAAAAACAATCCCTTTATATGGAGATGGTATGAATGTCAGAGACTGGATTTATGTTTTAGACCACTGTAAGGCTATAGATACCATTCTGCATAATGGCACACCAGGAGAAATTTATAACATAGGAGCAAGAAATGAAATTACGAATATCGATGCGATTAAACAATTGCTAAAAAAAATTGCGCACTGCGTCGGACTAAATGAAGATGAGCTAATGAATTTGATAAGATTTGTCAAAGACAGAAAGGGTCATGACAGGAGGTATGCCATTGATCCAGCAAAAATTGAACAGGAGCTTGGATGGAAACCCGAGGTAGATTTTGAAGAAGGCATTACAAGAACAATTGACTGGTATATCTCCAATAAACAATGGTGGCAGAGGATTATTTCCGGAGAATATTTGAAATATTATAAACTCCAGTATGAAAAAAGGTAAAAAAAAGATGAGGATTGCACTGACAGGCTCGGAGGGAATGCTCGGATATGCCGTAAAGCGTATTTTTACCGATGTCGAACTTATTGCCTTTTCACGCAGAGATTTTGATATAACAAATTGTAATAGTACAGCATTAAAAATTAAAGAAATAAAACCTGATTATTTGCTGCATGCCGCAGCTTATACCGATGTGGATGGATGTGAGCTTAACCCTGAAAAGGCATATCTTGTAAATGGTATAGGAACAAGAAACGTTGTTATGGCTTGCGAAGCAATAAATTGTCCAATGATTTATATGAGTACAGATTACGTTTTTAACGGAAAGAAAAAAGAACCTTATAATGAATGGGACATTCCTGACCCCATAAACAAATATGGTCTCTCAAAACTAATTGGAGAACGCTTTGTAACATCGTTGACGAACAGATTTTATATTGTAAGAACATCATGGCTTTACGGTAAAAATAGAAAAAACTTCGTAGATACAATAATAAAACTCGCGGTAAAAAATAAAAAAATAGATGTGGTTAATGATCAGGTAGGTTCCCCTACGTATACATATGACCTTGCTGTAAAATTAAGGGAACTCATTGACAAAGGATACGGTGTCTACCACATAACCAATTCGTCGAAATGCTCCTGGTATGAGTTTGCTGTTGAAATAGTCAAGCTAAAAAGCATTCAAGCCGAGATCAGGCCTGTAACTTCTGATAGGTTTATTCGTCCCGCTAAAAGGCCTGCACTGTCTGTTCTTGGAAATACCATGCTGCAGCTTGAAAAGATAAAGAAATTAAGACACTGGAAAAAGGCACTTAAAGATTATCTGAGCCTCGAATAAGGGCTCGTAATTTATGGTGATACTTTAAGCCGGGACAAATTATTATTGGATCAAGAATCTTATTTATTAAAAAAAGGGGTGGATACATGAAGAGAATACTCGTTACTGGAGGCGCAGGATTTTTGGGCAGCCATTTGTGTGAGAGACTAATCAAGGATGGGCATGAAGTTTTATGTATTGATAACTATTACACCGGGCGTCGATCAAACATTGTAGATTTTCTTTTAAATCCCCAATTTGAAGCACTCAGGCATGATATCTGTTTTCCTCTTTATGTTGAAGTTGATGAGATTTATAATCTTGCTTGTCCGGCATCGCCGATCCATTACCAGTTCGACCCTGTACAAACTACAAAAACCTCTGTTCACGGCTCTATTAATATACTCGGGCTTGCCAAGAGAATCAAAGCAAAAATTCTGCAGGCATCAACCTCTGAAGTCTATGGGGATCCAGCAATACACCCTCAACCCGAGAGTTATTGGGGAAACGTAAATCCCATTGGTCTTCGCTCCTGTTATGATGTAGGGAAACGCTGTGCTGAAACTCTTTTTTTTGATTACTATCGCCAACACAATCTAAAAATTAAAGTTGCGAGGATATTTAATACCTATGGACCAAAAATGCATCCAAATGATGGCCGTGTAGTGAGTACCTTCATTATGCAGGCTCTAAAGGGGAAAGATCTGACTGTATTTGGTGATGGAAGCCATACAAGGAGTTTCTGTTACGTAGCCGACATGATCAACGGATTTATAAAATTGATGGATTCACCTGATGATTTTATCGGCCCTGTTAATCTTGGTAATCCTGTTGAATTTAGTACCCTTGAACTTGCTAAAAAAATAATTGACCAGACTAATTCAAGATCCAGGATTGTCTTTAAACCTATTCCTGAAGATGATCCAGTCCAGCGTCAACCTGATATTACACTCGCCAAAAAAGCACTCAACTGGGAACCAAGAATAAGTCTGGAAGAGGGGCTCAAAGAAACCATAGCCTATTTTAAAAGGTTTGTTTAAGTCTCTGCAGATGGTGGATTTGTTAAAACACTATCTCTCCCGCGTTCTTTTGCTTTTATAACTACCTTTCGCCCTGAAACTGCAATTTTGCCATCAGAGAAAAGTCTGATAGCCATGGGTAAAATTTTGTGTTCCTGTTTTAATATCCTGTCCGAAAGACTTTCCTCTGTGTCGTCTTCGTAAGCAGGAACTGCAGCCTGAATTATTATGGGGCCTGTGTCAACTCCTTCATCAACAAAGTGTACTGTGCAGCCAGATACCTTAACTCCGTAATCCAAAGCCTGCTTTTGTCCATGAAGTCCCGGGAAAAATGGCAAAAGGGCAGGGTGTATATTCATTATTTTATTCTGGAATTCCCTTATTAGAGGTTTGCCAACTACTCTCATAAAACCTGCCAGTACCACAAGCTCAACGTTCTTCTTTTTTAGCGTCTCAGCGATATGCGAATAATATGAATCTTTATCACGAAAATCCTTTGGTTCTATAATAAGTGCCTCGATATTATGATTTTTCGCCCTTTCAATAGCATAGGCCACCGGATTATCAGTTATAAGGACTTTAATTATGGCTTTAAGAAACCCGGAATTAATGCTGTCGATAATAGACTGAAAATTTGAGCCCCTTCCTGACGCCAAAATACCTATCGTTAGCATGTCCTACCTCTATGGGACAGTCCCAATTCTACGCCCCGAAGTCCCGGAGCCGTAAATGCGGGACAGTCCCCTTCTGAAAATTTGAGCCCCTTCCTGACGCCAAAATACCTATCGTTAGCATGTCCTACCTCTCTGCGACAAGTCCCGCCTGTCCCGAATCCGTTGTCGGGGATTCTACGCCCCGAAGTCCCGGAGCCGTAAATGCGGGACAGTCCCCATAAAAATTATCGTTTATCATTTAACAATTAAGATTCTTGCAAAAGTCTTTATTCGTCATTCCCGAGGTCTTTATCGGGAATCCATGGTTTCCTGTGAAAACAGGAACCCAATTCCTTATAGTTCCCTGCCTTCGCAGGGACGGCGTCTGGATACCTGCCTACCGCAGGCAGGCCCGCCTGGAGTTTATCCCGTACTCCGATACGGGACGAGTATGACAACAATAGCGATTCTCTCGATACTTTTGCAAGAGGCTCAATTAACATTTTGAGTCTCCTTAAAAGTAGCCTCAAATGTAGGGAGTTAATTATTATTATATTCGCTCGCAAATGCTCGCTGTTCATTTTTAAAATGCTAACTGTTAATTTTTGCATTTTGAATTTTATGTTCTATTTTACGTAAGATACTCCTCTTTTGCCCTTCTCAATATGGCCTATTATAAATGCTTTTTCACCTGAGTAATTGAGCTTTTCAACTATATCTGGTGCATCAGTATTTCCCGCGACCAATACAAAACCGATTCCCATATTAAATGTCCCGTACATTTCTTTATCGGTGATTCCACCCAATTTTTGAATAATATCAAATATCTTATGAGCAGGCCAGCTATCCCTTTTTATAACCGCATTTAGTCCCGATGTTTCAGGGAAAATACGTGGAAGATTTCCTGTAATGCCACCTCCTGTAATATGCGCCATTCCTTTTATTTTAGAACCCTTAAGCACGTTAAAAATGCTTTTTACATAAATTCTGGTCGGTTTCAAGAGCTCTACCCCTATTTTACAACCAAGCCCCCGTATCAGTTTGTCAGGCTTATATTTCATAATCTCAAAAAAAAGTTTTCTTACAAGGGAATATCCATTGCTATGCAAACCATTAGACAGAAGACCTATTAATATATCGTTGTTTTTGATGCCTGAACCGTTAATAATCTTATTTTTTTCAACGACACCTACAGAAAAACCAGCAAGGTCATATTCTCCATCTCTATAAAAACCTGGCATTTCTGCTGTCTCTCCACCGATAAGTGAACACCCCGCCATTTTACAACCCTTTGCAACTCCTTTAATAACTTGCCCTGCTTTTTTTATTGAAAGTTTTCCCATTGCAAGATAATCAAGAAAAAAAAGAGGCTCAGCTCCACTGGTGAGAATGTCATTAACACACATCGCGACAAGGTCAATCCCAATGGTATCGTGTCTGTTAAGCATAAAAGCAATCTTTAATTTTGTACCAACACCATCAGTACTACTGACTAGCACCGGATTTTTATATTTAGAAAAATCGGATTTAAAAAATGCACCAAAAGAGCCAATATCACCAAGCACCTCCCGTCTAAAGGTGAGGCTTGCCATAGGCCTTATAATATCAATTAATTTATTGCCTCTGGCGATATCTACACCTGCAGTTTTATAAGTAATAGCCATCTCTCCCTTAATTCCTGACTCTGTAATAAAAGTTACCCCGAATAGCGCATGTCAAAAATACCACATGTTGAGGTGCCAAATCACAAATTGGTATTTGTCGGACAGGCTCCTAGTGCACTGTCACATTAATTTCTGATCATTCCCAACTTGATTGGGAATCCAGTGAATGCTCTGGATTCCCGCTTTCGCGGGAATGACGAATAGTAAGAATTTATGTTACAATGCACTAGTCTGTCGATAAGAGTTTCTTCAAGCCTGTCTTGGCAGCCTTTTGATCTGCTTCTTTTTTTCTCTTTCCTCTACCCGAGCCGTAAAATTCATTTTTTACAAAAACTTCAACTTCAAAAATTTTCATGTGCTCGGGTCCTTCCTCTTTGTGGACTCTGTATATAGGCAATACTCTGAATTTTTCCTGAACAATTTCCTGAAATCTGGTTTTGAAATCAAAAAGAAGGTTCCTCCCGATAAGAGCCTTTATTTTACCTTCTAAATTCTTAAGTACAAAGTCCCTCGCATTCCTTAATCCGCCATCAATATAAATAGTTGCTAATATTGCCTCAAATGCATTTGCAAGGAGAGAGGGTTTTTCCCTGCCTCCGCCTAGCTCTTCCCCTTTTCCTAAATACAGGCAGGAACCAATACCAAGTTTGAAAGCAGCATCTGCAAGTGTAGCTTCCTGAACAGTATAAGCCTTTATCTTTGAAAGCTCTGATTCTGTATATCGAGGATAGGTGCTGAATAAATAATCGCAGATAACGAGTCCCAGGACGGCATCACCCAGAAACTCAAGACGCTCATTAAAAAAATCAGTGTCTTCTGTTTTTTCTTTAGCAAAAGATTTATGAGTGAGGGCTTCTTTTATTAAAGATTTTTTTTTAAATTTGTAACCTATCTTTGTCTCAATAAGTTGGATATTTTCTGAATACGATTGACGCATTTGTTCCACCAAAACCAAAAGAATTAGACATAGAAATATTTACATCCAAAGGCCGTGCCTTATTAGGGACATAGTCAAGGTCACATTCTGGATCAGGATTTGTAAGATTTATAGTCGGAGGTACAATTTTATTAAAAATGCTAAGGACACAGATGACCCCTTCTACTCCTCCTGAGGCTCCAAGCAGATGGCCTATCATGGATTTCGTGGAGCTCACAACAAGTTTATAGGCATGCTTACCAAATACTGTCTTAATAGCTGCTGTTTCTAATTTATCATTGTATTTGGTAGATGTGCCGTGGGCATTTATATAACTCATTTCTTCAGGCTTGACACCGCAGTCATACAAAGCTGCCTTCATACACCTGGCTGCTCCATCACCGTCAATTGAAGGCGAAGTAATATGATATGCATCTCCGGTCATACCATAGCCGATAATCTCAGCATAAATCCTGGCGCCTCTTTTTAAGGCATGTCCGAGTTCTTCGAGGATTAAAATACCCGATCCTTCTCCCATTACAAATCCGTCCCTGTCTTTATCAAACGGTCTGCTGGCCTTTTCCGGCTCATCATTCCGCGTAGATAAAGTTTTCATAGCTTCGAAGCCGCCTATGCCAAGCGGCGTTATTACAGATTCTGTCCCGCCTGTAATCATGGCGTCGGCCTCTGCCCGCCTGATTATCCTGAAGGCATCACCAATGGAATGGGTACCGCTTGCGCAGGCTGTTGCAACTGATGAATTGGGCCCTTTCATACCGTAGCGAATAGAAATCTGTCCTGCTGCGAGATTTATTATAAGCATTGGAATGAAGAAAGGAGAGATTCTCTTTGGTCCTTTTTCAAGAAAGATCTTATGGTAGCGCTCAATCGCAGGCAACCCTCCAAGCCCGGCACCAACAAGCACACCGACTCTCTCAGCATTATTCTTTGTTATTTTAAGTCCGGAATCTTCCATTGCCATCACAGCTGCAGCCAGTCCCAGTTGTATAAACCTGTCCATTTTTTTTTGTTCTTTGGCTTCAATAAACTGGTCTACCTCGAAATCTAGAACTTCCCCTGCTATCTGGCATGAAAATCCGGCAGGATCAAAATGTGTCAATCTTCTGACACCTGAATGCCCCTCTATCAGGCCTCTCCATGATTTTTCTGTTCCAGTGCCAAGAGGGGTAACCATTCCAACACCTGTCACTACCACTCTTTTATTCATATTGTCCTGGCCTTGGAATATACCGGAAAATATCAGTTTCCAATTTTATTTTTTATATAATTTACAGAGTCCTGAACCTTACCAATCTTTTCCGCATCCTCATCGGGAATCTCAATGTTGAAGGTTTCCTCAAAAGCCATTACAAGTTCCACCGTATCAAGAGAGTCTGCACCAAGGTCATTCATAAAAGAGGATTCAGGTGTAACCTTCTCAATATCAATACCAAGTTGCTTTTATATTATTTCTTTTACTTTTGCTTCAGTTTCCATTAAACACCTCCATTAAAAAATTCATATTAATTTTTCAGTCTTAATCTGATAATAGCTAAATAACCCGATTGTAAAATCTAAAAAACTGTACCCCATTCTCAAATTTTAATTTCTAACTAATATCATACAACCAAAATTCAAAACTCTCAGCTTTTAGAAAGTGGAATTTTACATATACATGCCTCCATTTACGTGGAAAACCTGGCCTGTAATATAGTCTGCTTCTTTGGAAGCAAGGAAAATAACTGCATTGGCTACATCTTCCGGAGTGCCAAAACAACCAAGGGGAATTGAACTTCTCATTTCTTCCTTGATTTTTTCTGGTATTGCATCAGTCATTGCAGTCTGAATAAAACCTGGGGCAACAGCATTTGCCCTTATACTCCGGGTTGCATATTCTTTTGCAATTGATTTTGTAAGCCCTACAATCCCGGCCTTTGAAGCGCTATAGTTTACCTGTCCGGGATTGCCAATAAACGCAACAACTGAAGATATACTAATAATCGTACCATGCTGTTGTTTGGCCATTAGCCTTATGGCCTCTTTACAGCAGAGGAAAGTGCCTTTAAGGTTAACATCCAGAGTTAGATCCCAATCTTCCTCTTTCATTCTGAGAACAAATGCATCTTTTGTAATACCAGCATTATTAACAAGGATATCCAGCCTTCCAAATTCTTTAATAAATGTTTCAAAAGCAGATACAACTTCATTCTTTTTGGAGACATCAAGTTTAATTGCAAGACTTTTTATCCCTTGCTCCTTAATCTCCTGAGCTGCAGCGTCTGCCATTTCAATATTTATATCAGCTATTGCGACATTTGCACCTTCTTTTGCCATTCCGGCAGCAATTGATTTACCAATTCCCTGAGCACCGCCTGTAATAATTGCGTTCTTGTTTTTAAGCCGCATAATTTCTCAACCCAAATAAATTAACTTTACC
>JAZFSN010000110.1:0-4638 GCA_036446195.1 Thermodesulfovibrionia bacterium
AAGCACGCCTGCTTTATTCAGAAGATGGCCTACAAAACCCGCTGAGTCAAAGCCCTTCGGCACTTTTACCCAGAGATAAAACGTTGCCTCTGGCTTTTCAAGTTCAAGACCGGTATCTTTCAATCCTTTGTATAAGATATCCCTTCTTTCCCTGTATGTGTTCCTGATATTTGTGAGCACAGCCTCTTTGGTTTTAAGCGCCTCTATCCCTGCCTCCTGAATCGCCTGGAATATTCCTGAATCAAGGTTTGACTTAATCTTTCCCAGTCCTGCAATTACTTTTTCATTCCCCACTGCAAAGCCGATTCTCCAGCCTGTCATATTGAATGTTTTTGAAAGAGAATGAAACTCTATCCCTACATCCCGAGCGCCCGGAATCTGGAGAAAACTGAGCGGTTTCCTGCTATCATAATAAATCTCTGAATAGGCAGCGTCATGGCAGACAATAATATTGTTTTCCCCGGCAAATCGTACTACATCCCGGTAAAAATCTTTATCAGCAACAGCAGTAGTCGGATTATTAGGATAATTTATAAACATAAGTTTTGCCTTTCTCAGAACACCTTTGGGCACAGCCTTCAGATCAGGCAGGAAATTATTCTTTCCAAGCAAAGGCATTTCATAGCTTTCCCCGCCGGCAAAAAGTGTTGCAATGGAATAAACCGGGTATCCCGGGGAAGACACAAGCGCCACATCACCGGGATTTATAAATGCAAAGGGTATATGTCCAATCCCTTCTTTGGAGCCGATAAGGGAAAGAATTTCTGTCTCCGGGTTTAAAGAGACCTTGAATCTTTTTTTATACCAGTGTGCAACCGCCTGTCTGAAAGAAAACATTCCTTCATAAGAAGGATAGCGGTGATACTCGACCTTTTCAACTGCTTTCTTCATTTTCCATACTATGTGTTTTGGTGTCGGTATGTCAGGGTCTCCAATACTTAAATCTATCAGGTCAACTCCTTTTTTAAGGGCCGTTTTTTTCATTTTATCAATAGTTACAAAAAGATACGGTGGGAGTTCTTTTACCCTTTTTGCAAATTCAATAGAAATTTTTTTGCTCAATTTATCCTCCTGACAAAATTAGGACACAGATTTTGTAGTCCCCTGCAGTTTTCTGCAGGATGCCTACTAATGTAAGGAATTATTATTATTAGATTCGTTCGCTATACACCTGACTGCCGTCAGGCAGGCTCACTGTGCATTATCACTAATTATTTATAATTTTTTAAAATGCTTTCTTTTAGTTCGTGAGTATTCGTGGCTAAAGAAATATCCTGATAATCTGTGTTCACCCCGTTAGAAATTGTAAATTTCTAACGGGGTTCATCTGTGTCCAAAATGAAAATTCCTATACTATAAAATTAACTGCTTTCGGTGGTAATTATTTTACCACAGATAAATACAGATTTTTTATAAAAAAAGTTATTATCCAAAGTATTGCCAGATATACTTTAATGCGACAAAAACAATCAATAATCCTAAAAGCAGTTTTATAAATTTTTGAGGTACAAATTTCTGGAAACGTGCCCCGAGATACATTCCCATAAACCCGCCAACCCCAAAAAGAAGCCCTAGAAGCCAGTCAGGAGATGCAGTTAATCCACCCTTAACAGGGATAAAACTGTAGAAGGCGACTCCTGAGATTGAGGTCAAAAGAGTGCTCAGTAAGGTAGCGCCTGCAATAGTATAAACGGGCAGATGAAAGAATGTTACACAGAAAGGTGCGATAATCGAGCCTCCTCCAATACCATAAACACCCCCAATAATACCTACAAAAAAAGCAAGGGAAAACATGGCTGATGTGTTAAAGGAAAATTTTTCGCCCCAGAATTCATACTCAGTTTTAGTTAGAGTAACAGAAATAGTCTTTACCACAGCAGAGGAAGGAATACCTGAAGCCAAACGGCTATCTGATTTCTCCTTGAGCTGTTTTATTCTTTCACTGAATTTTTCATCGATAGTACTGAGTCCTGTTTGCTTAACTTGTTTCTTTTTTAGAACATCATGAAGAAGACGGGAACTAATATAGAGCAGTACACATCCTACAAAAAGCTTAAAGACCCTTGGGTCAGGCAGATAGAGGACCCTGATGTAGAAGCCGATAAATACACCGGGAAGAGTTCCACAAACAACTACCCACATCAGCGGCCATGCCATACGCCTTTCTTTAATGTAGCGGTAAACTCCACTTGGAATAGCCACGATATTAAAGACCATATTGGTAGCGCTTACAGATGGACTGGTATAATTTAAAAAGCTCATCTGAAACGGTAGCAGGAGAAACGCGCCTGAAACCCCGCTCATTGATGTAAAAAATGATATGACAAATGCCACCAGAGGCGGGAAAAGTATATTTGTTTTAACCCCGGAAACAGGGAAAAGCACCTCTAAAAAATCCACTTATTCCTCCGAAATAATTGATTACACCTGTTTTTTAAGGATCATTACACCAATAAAAAACGGAAACCACGAAATGAGAAATAGAATGAGTTCCTAATTCTTAAATCTGTGTAATCTATATCTTTTTAATCAGTGAAATCAGACATCCTTATAGGATGTCTAATATCTAAGCGTTGCCTTGCACCTGTTGAGCTCAAGAAGAAGGTCAAAAGCAGCCTTTATCCCAGTAACATATATATCAGCAGCCATCAGGGCATCAACTGAACAGCCTTCACCCTCTGAAACTGCAATCCCGAGACGAGAAGTCCTGAGCATCTTTCTGTCATTATTCCCGTTGCCAAACGCAACAACAGAAGCCGCACCAAGATTTCCAACATATTCTTCCTTCTGGAGATCATGATAATCCCCTTTTAATATATGTGTTTTACAAGGCAGTCCCCTGAGCTCGGATTTAGCCGTTCCAAAACTATCTGATGTGAGGACATGGATAGTCAGGGAATCTGCTACCCTGTTCAATCTCTCCTTCACACCGGGCAGAAGTTTCCCGCTCACAGAGAGGGTCCCTGTGAAATCAGAGACAAGATGTTTCAGTTTAATATCCCCAAACCCTGGTATGTTTATCTCAAGCATAAACTACCTCCTTTTCTATTTCTATTAGAACAAAAACTAAAGATTATTCATCTTCAGAATTATATCTGAAAGAACGTCCTTTTTTCTTCTGTGATTGCAATCGCTTTTCAGCAAGCATCTTCTCCTTTGCCCGTTTTGAACGCTTTCGTTTCTGACGCCTGATTTTCTCAATCCGCTTTCTCTCCTCGCTTTCTCTGCCTTTAATTAAATTTTCTATTTTCGAATAAAGAAGCCGTCTGGCGTAATAGCGGTTCAGTCCCTGGGTACGCGCCCTCTGGCACTTAACCTCAACGCCGCTTGGTATATGTTTGAGATAAACACATGTAGAAGTCTTGTTAACATTCTGTCCGCCTTTTCCCCTGGAACGTATGAATGACTCTTTAATATCTTTTTCGTAAATATCGAGACTCTCGAGTTTTTCTCTTAGAGCCTTTTCTTTTTTCTGACTTACCGGGAACATAATACTTAAAGGTTTTTTGCCAAATTAGTTCTTAAGCTGTTTAATCCCATGGGGTTGCTTAAGCCTGAAATCGGAAATACGCAAGTTCAAAAATTTACAGGTCTCAAAAAATTCCCTCACTACCGGAGAATTTACCAATTATCCCTGCAACTGTCAAGTTTACCCCGTTAGAAGGGCGAAGGTCTTCTAACGGGGTAAACACATGAAAACAGGACATTTCTATTTTGGTATTACAGGGCAAAATTTTACTATTGACAAATATAAATATGTTTAGTATCATTGTTTTGTCAGATTAGTTCTTCTTTTGAAGCTCCCTGACTAAAGTCGGAGCTTCCGAGTAAGGAATAAAAAAATTTTATTAAGATAGCTTATTTTCATCCCCGCCTTTAGGCGGGGCATTCAGAAAGCATCCTCGTAAATCCCTTGTAATTTGGAAGGCAGAACCTCCAAAAGCATATTTAAAAAACATAGTTTAAAAGCAGATTTCTCCTAGAATATGTATTCCCACAAAAAAAAGAAGTTATATACCTATATATACCTAAGATGAATAAGAACAGAAATCAGGTCAACAGCATAAGTAAACCCAATAAACTCATAGCCGAAGGTATGAATATCACTGAACTTAAGGAAAAAACCATAGAAGAACTGACAAAAATGGCAAAGGGATTAAACGTTGAGAGCCCTAAAGGACTCAGAAAGCAGGATCTCATATTTGCAATACTTCAGGCCCAGACAGAAAAGACAGGCCTTATTTTTGGTGAAGGTGTGCTTGAAATTCTTCCTGATGGTTTTGGTTTTCTCCGTTCGTCTGATTATAGTTATCTGCCAAGCCCTGATGACATATATGTATCACCTTCCCAGATAAGGAGATTTAACCTGAGAACCGGCGACCTCGTTACAGGACAAATCAGACCGCCAAAGGAAAGTGAAAGATATTTCGCCCTGCTCAAAGTTGAAGCCATAAATCATGAATCTCCTGACGAAAATATTGAGAGACAGCTTTTTGACAACCTCATTCCTTATTATCCGACTGAAAAAATACAACTTGAATACGATAAGGACGACTATTCTACCAGGGTTATGGATCTTATTACGCCGATAGGAATGGGACAGAGAGGGATGATTGTTGCAGCGCCCAGAACCGGTAA
>JAZFSN010000111.1:0-4029 GCA_036446195.1 Thermodesulfovibrionia bacterium
CAATATATTTGCTCTGCTTACCTTTGGGAGCAGTATCGTTGTTTCAGCTTTGTATATCGGCGGCTTCGCAAGGCTAATAATGGCTGTGATTATCGCTATGGATAGAGTAGCGATAATAATTTTCTTTTTGTATTTTGCAAGAACTATAAGATAATCGAGAAGATTTATCTCATCTTCATTTTTTTCTTCTTCCATCTTTTTCCCCATATGTCTTCTTTATTTTTTTTGCAGGTATTTTCTGATAACTTTTATAAAGGTTCTAAAATCCTGGATATGTTTTGTAAATGTTCTGCGCAGGAATACTTCTGAGCATCTCTTTGTCCCGTAATTATTTATTGATTATATCATAAAAGCTTGTATCCTAACAGAAAGGCACTGAAGCTGATGAGAGATATGCTATTGACCTGTTATTAAGGTCTTCTCAGACTTGCCACCCTGGCTAAATAGCTTCCTGAAAATGCTCCAATAAAGTCTGCAATTATATCGCCGATACTTGTCTCTCTGCCGGGTACATATAACTGGTGGAATTCGTCAGTAACACCATAAATCGTGGCAATGACAATGGACAGCAGGAAAACATATTTTCTATCACCGCTTGCATTTAATGACAGGAAGATAAGGAATGCGAGGACAGCATAAATACCTGCGTGGATGATTTTATCAAAACCTTGCGGTAGTTCAGGCAGGGCAGTTCCCTTAAGCGAAGAAAAATAGAAGATAATGCCCATATAGCATATGGCAAAAAACCAGAAGATGATAGCTGTTTGTAAGGTATTTTTTTCTGATGTTTTCATTTAATCAAAGATGTCCAGCCATGAGAGCACCTTGTGCAAAAGCCCGCCCACAAGGAAAGAAAACGGGAATATAAAGATTGCAATTCCCGCGGCTGTCTTTAGCCCTCTTTCTTTTATTATTACGAATAAATTTGCTACACACGGAATGAACAGTGTTATGGTTGTTAAGCTGACAATAACCTGCTCTGTATTGAGCAATCCCTGTTCTGAAAGCGAGAAAAGCCCTGCAGCGCCGTAATCCCTCCTCAAAAATCCTATTATAAAAGATTCAGTTGCTTTAGCAGGGAGGCCCAGAAAGTTAACAACAATAGGGGATGCAGCTTTTTCTATAAAAGGCAGAATTTTTGCTTTATCTGCAATAAAAAGAATCACAGTGCCGAGTATAAAAAGAGGAACAGCTTCCTTTAGATACCACTCAATACGGCCCACGGTTTTTATAAGGATATTTGATAATTGCGGCAGCCTGAGTGGAGGTATTTCAAGCATAAAATCAGACTCCTGCCCGGGAAGCAGTTTTGACGAGATATAACCTACAAAAAGCATGACACCGACTATAACAGATATCCATATAAGCAGAGCTTCAAAGGGCTGTTTGCCAAACATACCGAGAATTACGCCGAGCTGGGCTGAGCACGGCACGCCAAGAGCGAGCAAGATGGTTACTATAATCCTTTCTTTCTTTGTGTCAAGAATTCTTGCGGTAAGGGTTGCCATTGTATCACAGCCAAGGCCAAGCACCATGGGCAGAACGGCTTTACCGTTGAGGCCTATAAGTCTAAACACCCTGTTTAACATTGCAGCAAGCCGGGGCAGATAGCCTGAGTCCTCCAGTATTGCAAAAGCAATAAAGAAAGTTGCTGTTATAGGAAGGATTATTGCAATTGCATAGGTAAGTGCCATTGTAAAGATTCCATATGGACCGACCAGAAGCTCCTGTATAAATTTCACAGGTATAATTGTCATGACAATTTTTTCTACTAACGGATTCAGGTATTCACCAAAAATACTTTTTTCGATAAAGTCAACAAGTGTCCCTGCCCCGAATTGCCCCACAAACTTGTACATACCGTAAAGGACAAGAAACAAGAAAGGGAATCCCCAAACAGGATGTGTAGTGAGTTTTTCGAGAAATGGCCTAAACCGCGTTTTTGTTACAGGTATTTTTGTGATTATCTTATCTAAGAGTTCATCAACGATTTTCAGCCTCTGCTGGCTGATTATATAATTTAACGGAAATCGGTATTTCCCTGATATCTCGTCCCTTAAATCTTCAACAAGTTTTATATTTTCGTCGCTTATGTTTTTATGTATCCAGTTTTTCAGTGTTTTGTCTCCAGAAAGTATCATAAGGGCAATTGAACGTTTTGATATATGTGCGTCAGGCAGAAAAGCCTCTATCCTGGATATATACTCTTCTATATTCTCATCATACAGGAACTTGAAAGCTGAGACTTTTGGATCTATGATTGCCTTTTTCAGTGAATCTATCCCTTTTTTCTGAACAGCGATTGTTGAGATAACTTCAATACCCAGAATGCTTTTAAGGGCGTCTTCCTTAATGTCTATACCTCTGCTTATTGATTCATCGCTCATGTTCAGGTCGAGAGTAATTGGCAGCCCCATTTCTATAAGCTGCAGGGCGAGGGATAACGATCTTTTAATGTTTTTTGCGTCTGCAACCTGAATAACTGAAGATGTTTTCTCTTCAAGGAGGATATCTCTGGTAACTTTTTCGTCTTCACTCATTGGCACAAGGTTGTTTACTCCCGGTGTATCTATAATAAGGAGTTCCTTTTTACTGATAGTTGTGTTACCCATTGTTATCTCAACAGTTGTGCCGGGATAGTTAGAGACTGTTACATAACGGCCTGTGAGAAGAGAAAAGATTGCGCTTTTGCCTACATTGGGGTTACCAACAAGGACTATTCTTGGCTTGTTTTTTGAAGTTTCCCTGCTTTTTTTATGGTGCTGGTGCATGTTATTTGTCCACTAACGGCCCTGAAACGTCAGGATTATCAGATCTGCATTTGCTGCAGTAACCGTAAAGCTCCATTTTATGTGCCACAGTATCAAAGCCGAATTCATGTGCAATCCTCTTCTGAAGATTCTCCAGCTTTGTATTCTCAAACTCTGTGATTGCCCCGCAGTCCAGACATATAAGGTGGTCGTGGTGGTCTTTTGCAGAAAGCTGTTCATATCTTGTGAGATTATCTGCGAACACCCTTTCAACTGCAAATCCAGATTTAGCAAGAAGCTTCAGTGTCCTGTAAACAGTTGTAAAGCCTATATGCTCATGTCTTCTGGTAATTTTCCTGTACAGTTCTTCTGCAGTAATGTGCCCCTCAGTCTTAAGAAATGCAGTGGCAATGACATCTCTCTGGCGTGTAGACTTAAAGCCTCTTTCTTTCAGAAAAGCCTTTAACCGCTCTTTTTTCTTTGCAATCCCGTGATAATCCCGGCCGCTCATTTTTAATGAAAATTTAGCTTTTTGTTTCAGCATCGTTAGTAACTGCTTATTTCTAACATAAATTGGACATTTCTGTCAAGGAAAATGAAATTCATTTTCAAAAACATAGACGCGTAAAAAAACAGGGACACACCCTGTTCTTTATTCTGGAGATATTTACCCCGTTAGAGAAAGCCACCAACAAAGTCGGTGGTAATTACCTTATGAAGCTGACAGTGGTTTAATGCCACCGTCAGAACGCATATACCGTTAGAGAGAATTCTCTAACGGGGTTTAAATTTAAGGGGAAAACTAAAATTCGTGGTTTGCTACAATCTCAATAGCAGCTATTGATTCCTGCATAACAAATGTCCTACATTTCGTCATTCCCGTGAAGCTTGTCCTCGACCTGATCGGGGAACGGAAATCCAGAAACGTACAAAATACTGGATTCCCCCGTATCAAGTACGGGGCAGGCTCAGGTCAAGTGCGGAATGACAAGATTATAGCCGATCCCCGACCATAGTCGAGCCTGCCGACCGGCCAGGCAGGCCTGCCTGTCGGCAGACAGGGACAGGCATAGGTCATTAGATTTGCAGGAATCAATCAAAACACAAAGAACAGGATGTGTCCCTGTTTTTTTAATCTACTGGCGTCACAACTGCCATAACGACAAGCTTTTCCCCTTTGTTAGCCTCAAAGCCATGTTGAACCATAGGCTCACAAAGGATACATGTTTTTTCATCTGCCTCAATTTGCTCATCACCTACAGTAAAGGTACCTTTGCCT
>JAZFSN010000112.1:0-3852 GCA_036446195.1 Thermodesulfovibrionia bacterium
CCAGAACGCACAGAACGCACAGCGGTTTATGCAGATATTGGTGTAATTTATATTGCGGTCAATAATAAATGTAACAACGCCTTCAGGATGCAACCTTTGCCTGACATTGTCCGCCATCATACCAAGACCAAGAAGGTCTGCGTTTTTGAAAAGATTTAGTCCTTCTTTTTTTGTAATGCGAGAAGGAGGACTTTTTTTGCTTTTAAGTTGCTTTTTTGCTTTTGTTTTCATAACTTAAATTTATCGAAGTTCAACTTCGATAATTTGTATGTTTTCTAAACCATTTTGCCGTATCTTCAAGAGAGACTTTTTCAACAGCCATCTTCAAGGTGAATCTTTCAAGCTCTTCTTGTGATGCTTTCAAATTATGTCCGTTAACCTGCAGAAAGATCGCTGAGGAAGTTATGGCGGTCCTCTTGTTTCCGTCAATAAAGGGATGATTTTTTATCAGAGACTCCATAAGTGCGGCAGACTTGAAAAAAATGTCAGGATAAAGCTCTCTGTCTCCAAAACAGGATTTGGGCCTTTCAACAGCGGACAGAAGCAGGCCTGTGTCCCTGATACCGTGTAAGCCCCCGGTCTCATCAATCAGCCTGCTGTGGATAAAGAGAACCTGCTCGGCAGTCAGGTATTTCATTTTTTTGCAAGCTCTTTTAGCGCAAGCCGGTACTTTTCTATGAAGTCATTTACCTGGGATACAAACTCCCTGTTTATCCCTTTTGGGGATCTCTTTTCTGTAACAGGCTCAATAAGTATCCTGGTATTCTTCTCGTCAACCTTGATATCCACTTCAGAGCCCTTTGAGAGCTTCAGTTTCTCAAGCATTTCGGTGGGAATCGAAACACCCTGACTATTGCCTATGGAACATATCTTTCTTTGCATGGCCGCCTCCTGACAAATGTTATAACATGATTATAACATATCTATGGGCTTTCAATGCCTTTACTGATGCGAAATAGCGAAGATACGCCCACCCTGCTGTAAACTCTTTAGTCTGAGTCTCGATGAAAGTAAAAGTATTGGAATCGGATATCCAGAGATTATCGAAGTTCAACCTTGAAAGAAATGTCATTCTCTGACTAGATCAGGGAATCCAGAGCCTTTATTTGTCATTCTGAACTTGTCGAAGCGACTCTCAGCGAAGACTCTCGATTCAAGATGTTCTGAGATTCTTAAATGTATTTTGTAGGTTTGACCCTGATTTTTTCTTGACTTTCCAAAAATATTGACAAATTATTTTCTGTTTAATTGACTTAAAAATAGTCAAATATCAATAGTCAAGTCTGACCCCATCAAGATGGGATTTATGTAGATCATCTTGATCTTGCCGTAATATGACTTCTGTAGGACTTTCAGGACTTCTAGATTCTCGCCTTCAATAAAAACATGGCCGGTGCTGTCGAAGTTCACCGACTCTTCCCTGTCGGGAACCAGAGTAGCTGTTGTGCGTGCCTGCAATGCCCTGAAGGCATCGGATTTGCCCGCCCAGTTCAGGACATAACGCTCATTGCTGAAATTAATATCTTCCCCAAGTACAGCCTTCAGCTTTTCCCAATCAACTTTATCTTCGGAGAATGCCTCAGGGAACAATTCTTTCAGCCTGTTCAGTTTATCATGTGTAATGTCTAATGATTTCCCGTCCATAGTTTTTACAAAACCGAATACCGTTTAACTCAAAAGATTATAGCAAATATGGGTTAAGGATATTGAAATAATAAAGCCTTTCTGCAAGAGATTGCAATTTTATTCTAATGTAAGCTTAAAAAGGGAATTTTGAACGTGAAGACTTCTTAGTAAGACTACGTTATAAGTTTTTTAATAAATGGCTTCACAATAGGGCTGTCTTTTATTGCCTTAACGATTTTCTTTTTAATATCTGATGGAACTTTTCGTATGACAGCCTTGGCGGGAAGTGAGAGAGTATGGGTAAGGGGGTTAGGTGGAAATATGCTCGACTTCAAAATTGTTTTCATTAAGGTTTGATTTTTTCACTGTTGATGATAGCCTGACGGTTTTTTAGAATTTTGATCAAATCCACTTTATGCTACTGCTGTTGATTCAGGCAAAGTGAACTCTATCTTTTTTCCCATTAAATCAGAAGCATCCATGACTTCAATTCCTATTAGTTTCCCGTCCTTATCAAAGTCAGCATGAACCCCCGGTTTTATCGTTACTGTCTCTGCTGACTTTTTTTCTGTGTCTGCAAAATATAAATAGAGAAGGTCTCTTTCAGGGTCATACTCAATCCTCATTTTCTTTTCCCCCTTTCTTAAAGTTTTTGCCATATCTTGCTTTAGAAGTTAATAAAACAATCTTTCCCTCTTTCATTTTATAATAAACTGTAACTGCTTTCTCCTCGTAGTATTTATCCTCCCAATAGTTATTATAAGGGAATACGCGCGTCTTTCCAATAGTTCCTTCCTTTGCGTCCTCAGCGCTCCAGCCTTTGGTAATCGTCATTTCGATTTCTTCCTTGCTGATACCCCTCTGGAGCATTCTGGCTCTTAAATGGTGATGTATACCAGCGTCTCTAATTTTCATCTACTCTCACCGTCCCTGTCATGAGATTGCTTGTATAGTACATTGTGACATTAATTTCTGGTCATTCCCAACTTGATTGGGAATCCAGTGAATGCTCTGGATTCCCGCTTTCGCGGGAATGACGAATAGTAAGAATTAATGTCACAATGTAATAGTTAAAATGATTTCAGGATCAAGAAAAGCTCTTGATTGTAATTATCAGGCAGGCGTTCAATTTGATTATTCAAAGAGGTCTTCTTCATTAATCAGTGTTCCATTTTTCATTTCTTTAAGAACGTCTTTCCTTCTCTTAAGAATTTCCTCGGCAATTTTTTCATCTGCGAGTAGGGCAAGATTCTCTTTTTCTTCATCTGTAAGCTCATCAATTGCCCTTATGAGTTCAAGAGGGGTTAGATGTTTTACAACAGTCCCCATAATAACCTCCTTTCTATACGAATATTTTACAATATAATCGTAACTTTAAAAAGCAGTGTCCTGCAAAACTATGAGAGTATAACTCCTAAATTGCGCAATTCTTCACTATAAAATTGAATTAATGTACTGGATTCCTGCCTTCGCAGGAATGACAAATATACCCATTGAGTGAGTATGTCATTCCCGCGAAGGCGGGAATCTATAGGTTTTTATAAGTAAAAAATGAAGGAATCGCTCAATTTAGGTAACTATATATCTTAACTTACGTTTTACTGAATAGGATTATAGAACGAATCCCTTTCCACGGGAACCTTACCTGCCTTTTTGATTAAATTTATCAATTCAGCCTTAGACATTGCCTTTTCTGAAAGCGCACCTGCTGAGTGGGTAATCTTTTCCTCAATGATTGTGCCGTCCAGGTCATCTGCGCCAAATAAAAGGGCAAGCTGGGCAATCTTCTCCCCGAGCATTATCCAGTAGGCTTTTATGTGAGGGAAGTTATCAAGGAAAAGCCTTGAAATTGCAATTGTCTTAATGTCATCTATGCCAGAGGTATAACCCCAGCCTCGCGCTGCGAAGCGGGGCGAGCTGCTTCTGTTCATTTTTGTGTTTACAGGATGAAAAGCCAATGGAATAAAGGCCTGAAAACCGCCTGTCCTGTCCTGAAGATTCCTGAGCTTCAGCATGTGCTCTACTCTGTGTTTATATGTTTCAATATGTCCGTAAAGCATGGTTGCATTTGATTTAATACCAAGGCCGTGCGCTTTTTCCATAATCTCGAGCCATCTTTTGCCATTAATTTTTTCAGGGCAGATTTTATCTCTGACTCTTTTATCAAATATCTCGGCGCCTCCGCCGGGAATAGAATCAAGTCCTGCGTTTTTTAATGCCTTAAGT
>JAZFSN010000113.1:0-6840 GCA_036446195.1 Thermodesulfovibrionia bacterium
CAGAGTCTGAAAAATTCATTGAATCTGCGTCAGCATAAAGGCTGACAGTTGTATCAATATTTTTGGTTTTAACTACATCTGAGGCAAATTTTGAAAGAACAAAGGCATCCTGATTCAGTATGCCCGCTGTACTTATGATGCCAGTATTCTCCCCGGCTTTTCCCAGTTTTTCTGCAACTATCTTAAGTGCGTCATTCCACGTCGTTTCCTTGAGTTCATTGCCAACTTTTTTCATTGGTGCAGTTACCCTTATATCCGACACCAATGAGTCAAACCCAAACCTTCCGGTTGCGCATATGTATTTTTCAACAGAGGCTTCATCTGCCCCCGCATTTATTTTGACAACGCTTCCATCCTTTGTGCTGGCAATGATATCACACCCGTTCCCGCAGGAAAGACATACGGATTTTGTCTTTTCATAGTCCCACTCTCTGCCTTTCCTCCACCTGTCTGCCTCGAGAAGTGCATTTACAGGACACGCATCTACACAGCTTCCGCAGAATGTGCAACCCGATTCCTGGAGAGGCTTATCCATAGCAGTAACAACCTTTGCACCGACACCTCTCCCCATAAAATCAAGGACATTCGTCCCTTGTTCCTTGCATACCCTTACACACTTTGCACAGAGAATACAGTAGTCAGGGTCTCTTTTTATAAACGGATTTGCCGAATCAATCGGATAACCGAATTTTTTTCTGGTAAAGTTCGATTCCTGAAGTTCAAAATCATAGGCATACTGCTGGAGGTTGCATACGCCTGCCTTTGTGCACGTCATGCAGTCAAGGGGATGCATGGAAAGAATAAGGTCGATAATAAATTTCCTCATCTCCTTAATTTGCTCAGTATCTGTTGTTACGTTCATCCCTTCTTTAGCCCTGCTTATGCAGGCCACAACCGGCGCTTTCATACCCTCTACATCAACAAGACACATCCTGCATGCACCAATGCCTCTCATCCCTTTTATATAACAGAGATTCGGGATATGAATTCCGGCTTTCTCAGCAGCATCTATCAGCTTTGTGCCTTCCGGAACCTTGATCTCATTACCGTTTATTTTCAGGGCAACTGTTTTAGACATTTAAACCTCCTTCTGGATTCCCGTTCCCTGCTTACTGCCTGCTGGGACAAGCTTCACGGGAATGACGACTTTTACAAGAGCCTCTATTTATTAAAATATTCACTACCACAATTTTGATTTTTAATTTTTACATTTTTTATACTTTTGCTGATTCTTTCTCTGTCATTTTTTTGCTTGATATAAGTTCAATAGCTGAATATGGACAGACCTTTATACATTCACCGCATTTTGTACACCTCTTCTGAACTATCTCAAAGGGAAGATATCCGGAAAGATACGGTTTCCGCTTTTCCCCTATTATTGCATTGTCCTTACACACTTCCTGGCATTCACCACACAGTGTGCACAGTTCAGGGATAATAATGTATTCAACAAGCTCTTTACATTCTCTGCTGGCACAACCTCCGGAAAGATGCCCGGCATATTCAGACAAATCTATATTTTCAAGTATGAATCTTGCTGTGTCCTTTCCTTTTTTACACATTGAGGCTTCGAGCATATGAGTTGCAATCCTTCTCAGAGCAGTTAAATCATCCTCTGTAGATGTTCCCCCAGAAAGCCTCTTTACCCTTATCCGCACCTCATAGCTACCGAGAGAGCAGGGAAAACACTTGCCGCACATCGGGCCTGCCAGAAACTCTTCAATAAAGACCAGGGTTTTCTGGACAGGGCATTTCCTTTCCTCTGCCTTAGCCCTTACATCATCCATCTTAATTCCCTCAGGGGTTTTTCCCGGGGATTTCTTTGCGGAATCTGCTACATGTTTTTTTGTTTCTTCACTCATTACTTACCTAACAGGTTGAGGTTTAGGTTTAGGTTGAGACTTAACAAAACCCTTACCTTTTCTCATGGCAGAAATAATTTTATTTATGTTAAGCCATATATCTTCTATGTAATGAAAAATATCCTGATAATCACTGTCTTTAAAATATCTTACTCTTTTACCGTATATAAGGTGACTTTTTGTCTCAGCCAGTGAACCTCTTGAATGATAATAAAAATTCAATTTATCCAACGTATGTTCACGTCCAAAGGCCTCAGCTATATTTGCTGAAACAGATAAAGCTGCCCGCCTCAATTGAGAAGTTAAACCATAGTCTTCTTTTTGAGGCAATCTCTCTGTCAACTCAAAAACTCTAACAGCCATTTCCATTGCCTTTTGCCACACAGGCATTTCTTCAAAAGATTTATATTGTGTTTTCCTCAATATTTCCCTTAACCTCAGCCTTAACCTTAGCCTTAGCCTTAATCTTCTCCACTTTCACCGCATCTATAGGACATGCTGTATAACACGCCTTGCATTTCGTACAGTAATCCTGGTCTATAAAGAACCTGTTCCTCATTTCCTTCACAGCATCAAATACGCAAGCCTGCTTGCAGAGACCGCAGAGAAAACATGCATCATTATCAATCCTGTACATCCCGAGTCCGCTACAGACCTTTGCACGGCAGTATTTATCGTTAATATGCTCCTCATATTCTTCTCTAAAATATTTAATTGTCGTGAGCACCGGATTTGGTGCACTGATGCCAAGTCCGCAGAGAGACCCTGCTACAATCTTTTTGCCCAGAGCCTCCAGTCTCTCTATATCACCCTGCTGTCCACCGCCAGAGGTAATTCTTTGCAGTATTTCAAGCATGTGAAACGTTCCAATCCTGCATGGAGGGCATTTTCCGCACGATTCAGACTTAGTGAATGAAAGAAAAAACTTTGCAACTTCAACCATACAGTTATCCTCATCCATTACAACCATGCCGCCTGAACCCATCATGGAACCAACTGAAGCCAGAGAATCAAAATCCACAGATAGGTCAAGGTGCTCGGCAGAGATACAGCCACCTGAAGGGCCTCCTGTCTGAACAGCCTTGAATTTCTTGTTTCCCATTATTCCGCCGCCGATTTCAAAGATTATTTCCCTCAGGGTGATACCCATCGGGACCTCAACAAGACCAGTGTTTTTCACTTTTCCCGTGAGCGCAAACACCTTGGTGCCGGGAGAATTTTTTGTACCTATGGAAAGGAAATAATCCGAACCTTTCTCTATGATTACAGGAACACAGACATAAGTTTCAATGTTATTGAGATTGCTCGGAAAACCCCATGGTCCGCCTCCGGGCTCAGACAGTCTTGGCGGCCTTGTCCTTGGAAAGCCTCTCTCGCCTTCAAGAGATGCAACAAGCGCTGTAGATTCTCCGCACACAAAGGCGCCAGCTCCTTCTCTGATATCAACAGTAAAGTTGAAGTCAGTGCCAAGAATATGTTTACCAAGAAGCCCCAGCTCTTCAGCCTGTTTTATTGCGATACTCAGATTCTTGACTGCCAGGGGATATTCATGCCTGACATAGATAAACCCGTATTCTGCATTAATGGCATATGCACAGAGAGCCATTCCCTCAAGAAGGTTTTGAGGGTCGCCTTCCATAATAGATCTGTCCATAAAAGCGCCCGGGTCGCCCTCATCACCGTTGGCTATAACAAATTTTATTGTACCGGGAGCTCTTTTTGTATGTTCCCACTTTCTGCCGGCAGGGAATCCCGCTCCTCCGCGTCCTCTCAGATTGGCCTTTTTTACTTCCCCCAGAACATCGTCAGGGCTCATTGACGATAATGCCTTTTCAAGGGCAGTATATCCCCCAACAGCAATATAATGATGGATATTACAGGGGTCAATATTTCCATTATTCCTGAGAGCAATACGCATCTGTTTTTTATAAAAGGGTATATCAGCTATTAACGGCACAGGCTCACTCAAAAAGTCATCGCGGTAAAGACCCTGCCTGTATGGCACATTACCAAGTATCGAGTAACTCATAATTCCGGGAACACTCGCAGGCGTGGTCTTTTGATAAAATGTATCAGCAGGTTCTATTTTTAATACAGGACCTTTCTGACATAATCCCTGACAGCCGGTCTTGACTATTTCCAGTTCAACCCCCCGGTCAGAAGATTCTTGTTCAAAAGATTCTATTACCTTATGAGCACCTGTGGCAGTACACGCCGTTCCACAGCATATTCGCGCCCGTAACGTATCAGGCTTAAAGGTCTCTTTTTCCAGTGTCTGCCTGAGGTTCTTTAACTCATCTATGTTTCTAATTTTTTCCATTTTTACACCTACTTAACCGTTTAAACTGTATGAACAGCTTGAACTATTCCTTCTTTATTGAATCAATTATTTTATCAATCTTCTTCATATCTATCTCACCGAATATATTTTCATCGATCGTAGCTACAGGGGCAAGGCCGCAGCATCCTATACATCCAACTGTCTCAAGCGTCATAGAAAGGTCAGAGGTTGTCTCTCCCTCTTTTATCTTAAATTCATTCTCTATTTTATTGAGAACTTCATCTGCGCCTCTCACATGACAGGCCGTTCCGGTACAGACCTTGACTATCTTTTTACCTCGGGGAGTAAAATAAAACTGCTTGTAAAAAGAAGCTGTGCTGTACACATCCGAGAGAGGGATATCAAGTTCCTGTGACAGTTTTTTCAGGGCATCTTCCGGGAGATAGTTCGCTTCCTTCTGAATCTTCTGAAACGCATAAATTAATATGCCTCTCTTTTTCTGGCCTTCAGTTAATACCTCACCGATATGTCCTATTATTTCATCTGCCTTAATTTCCATCTATCCTCCAAAATCAAGACTGAGGTTTAGGTTTAGGTTTAGGTTAAGTTTTTCTCAACCTCAAACCTTAGCCTTGACCTGTCCATAACTTCAAGCTTCAGAGTCATGTCCGCCTCCAACTCCGGCATGAGGCACAGCGGTCTTTTCGAGTTCTCTCCTTGCGGCCATGTCCATAAGAACTCTCTCGGCGCCAAATTTCCCCGGTTCATATTTTCTTAATTTCAGCGCGTCCCTGGCCTTATCTATATAATCAAATGCAAGAGCGAGTATTTTTTCAGGATCAGGTTCAAAATGCATCGAACCTTTAAACCGTTCAAGCCATACCTCTGTCATGATCTTTGTGACTTCTTCACTTGACTCTACAGGTGATTCCCCGCCGAATATAACCGGAATACCCGAAGCAGCAAAATAACAGCCTATAGCAATCGCCTTTTCAGACATCCATTCCGGCGCAATACCAACAGCAGGCATCCCGCCTATTTCCTCCGAAAGCCCTCCTTCTGCCGCCATTGCTGTTACAATAGTGAGAATCCTTGAATTATCAACACATGATCCAACATGAAGAATCGGAGGAATTCCTATTGCCTCACAGACTTCCCTGAGCCCCGGCCCGGCGTTTTCGAGCGCCATTTCCGGAGTTAAGTAACCGGCTGTTCCACATGCCGCAGAGCCGCAACCTGTTGAAACAATCAACACATCATTCTTGATAAGCTCTACAGCCAGATACCTGTGAAGCCCTGTGGATGGAACCCTTGGATTATCACACCCTGCAAGGCCTACAACACCACGAATTCTTCCGGCCATTATGGCATCATTTAACGGTCTGAAAGACGCCCTCCATCTGCCGCCCTGCATGTATTCAATATACTCTTGTGAAAAACCTGCGATTACAGGAAATTTATCTGTTATATGGCTTCCCTTTGTTTTTCTATTAGGATAATTATCTATTGCCATCTTCAGTATCTTCTCGGCAATCTCTCTTGCCCGGTGTTCGTCATACTCTACATGAATAGCACCCTGTATCCTTGCCTTTTTGCTTGTAGTGATAACCTTTGTATGGAATTTTTTTGATAATTCTGTAATAGCAGGCATGATACACTGCACATCAACTGTCAAGACATCAATCAGTCCTGTCATAATTCCGAGTTCCTGATTGGTGAATCCGCCTGCAGTCGGTATACCGTGCCTCATTAAAACTTCATTTGCAGTGCAGCACATACCTCCGATGTTTACACCTTTTGCACCTTTAGATTTTGCGTATTCGATGATGGCAGAATCGGATGAAACATCAACTATCATCTCGGCAAGAGTTGGTTCATGGCCGTGTACTACAAGATTAACCTCATCCTCCTTGAAGATACCAAAGCTTGCCTCTGCCTTAACCGGTTTCGGTGTTCCAAAAAGAATGTCAGTAATGTCTGTTGAAATCATACTCCCGCCCCAGCCGTCAGCCAAAGCAGTCCTTAAACCATGGGTTAAAAGGTGGTCAGGGTCGTGGTCAACGCCGATGCTTGTGCGATGCATAGCCTCAACAACCTCTCTGTCTATTCCACGTGGTGTAATCCCCCCCTTTCTCCATCTCTCCTGCGTCTTCTTCGGCGCCCTCTTAACATAATTAAGCACACCTTTTTGCCTTCCAAAGTCCTCAATAAATTTAAGGGCAACATCCTTGGCAACATCGTTTACAGGTCTGCCTTCAAATTCTATTTCCAGTATGTCAGCAACATAATATAATTTTTTTATATCCGTAATCTTAAAATCCTTGGCCTCTCCGGTTGCAACTGATAGCAGGGTCATTGCCATATCACGTGCATGGTCTGAATGCGCTGCTGTGCCGGCAGCAATCATCCTGACAAAATTCCTCGCCGCTACTGTCGGCAGTGTTGCACCGCATACTCCCCGTGCCTCTTCCTCGGCATTTTTCCCAATAAGCCTGCAGGGTCCCATATGGCAGACCTTGCAACAGGCGCCTGATACACCAATAGGGCAGGGCTTCAATTTCTCTGCGCGGTCAAAACAGGTTTCCATGTCATGGGCCCTGGCCCACTCTATTATCTGGTCTGCTGATGTATTTGCACTTTTTATCGATTTATCCATGTAACCTCCAAATAGAAAATTACGTTAAGGTTGAGGCTGAG
>JAZFSN010000114.1:0-5802 GCA_036446195.1 Thermodesulfovibrionia bacterium
AAATCTCATTTAATAATGAGCAGATTTATTACAGTCAGGAAAAGGAAAATAATCTGGCTCTCTTTTTCTTTAAGGACGGCATAAGAGAGATAACATTCCTGAAGGGCTTTACCCGGGAAGAATGTGAAGATTTTATAAAAATCCTGAACACGGACTTTGAAAACATAGCGCTTGACGATGATGTTGTCACCCTCTTCTGGGAGCAGGACTTCGAATATATAAAATATGTAGTAGACGAAGATGCCCTGTCTGACGAAGAGGAAGAAGAAGGAAACAGAATGACAGAAGAGATAAAAAATAAGCTTCATTCTGATGACGACCTGTTAAGAGCCTACCACGACGGGTTAAAAGGGCCTGAACAAAAAGTAGATTCGCTTGTTCCAATAAGCGAGGACGATTTTAAACATATAGTCAAGGAGATAGAAAAAGGGGAAACTTATTCTGATATAGAAAGAGTTACAACAATACTCTTTGAACTGCTTTACCAGACAAGGGAAAGGCGCTTTTTCGCTGAAACGGTTGGCTTTATTGAAAATGTAATTACTTACTGCATCAAAAACGCAGATTTTAAAAATACCACTTATATTATCAACTCAACAAAATCCATTATTAAGGCAGGCGATGCAGCAGACGAAAAAATTAAAACCATAAAAAAAATCCTTGTTTCAATTAACAGCGAAACTTCTATCAATGGAATCAGCAGGGTTATAGACGGCGATGCAAAAATAGAAGAAGGCGATTTTAAAGCCTTTGTGAAACATCTCGATAAAACTTCCATACCGCACTTCATGAAGCTGATAGGTCAATTACAGAGCATCAGAGGCAGACGTCTTATAATAGAAGTCATGTCAATTATAGGAAGCCTTGATATAGAAACCATAGCCAAAGGACTTAATGACAGGCAATGGTATGTGGTCAGAAATATAATTTCAATCCTGGGCAGGATAGCAGATGTAAAAGCAATAGGATATCTGACTAAAACACTGTCCCATCCCGATCAAAGAGTAAGAAAGGAAACAGTTAAAACAATGGGGGGAATTGGAGGTCCTAATATCCTGCCCTACCTTAAACAGGCATTAAATGACAAAGACTCATCAGTGAGAATGCCCGTAATCAGGATATTAGGCAATACAAGGACAACATCTGCAAAAAAAATATTATTAACAGAATTATCAAAAAGGAGTTTTCAGTCAAAAGAGTTTTCTGAAAAAAAAGAATTTTACGGGGCTATTGCCAACTGGAAAGACCAGGATGTAAAAGACTTTTTACTTGAAAAACTTAGAAAAAAACGGTTCTGGAATAGAGCTAAAAATGATGAAACAAGGGCATGTGCCGCATATGCCGTTGGAATTCTCGGATACATGGAAGCTATCCCGTTTCTTGAAAAAACACAAAACTCAAGAAACAAATTACTCAGGACTCTCTCTCACACTGCAATTAAACAGTTAACGGCCTAAGATGACAGCAACTAACAGGGAAAGAATAACCAGAGATTTGATAAATTACCTGGCTGTAGCAATGAAAACTGCTCAGCTGCATCACCTCGATAATATTGCCGTATTAAATGCCATAAAAAAATTCCTTGCAGTTCTCAACCCCCTTTTATCAGAAGGTGCCGTCACACTTGAACTGGTAGGGGAATTTTTCCATGTAGACGGCAACCGTGTTCGGTATTCAATGGAATATATCTTCAATTATGATTTTCTTGTCAGGGAATTCAAAAAAAGGGATCTGGGTACCATAGTTTTTGAAGAAGTATTGAAAGAAGACGATATCAAGGACCTGCTTTCAGCCCTGATTTCTTCGGTCTTTTCTGAAACACCTTTTGAAAAACTTTTTGATACCCTTGAAGCAATACCCAACATAAGTATTATGGAACTGAAAAAGGTAAAAGACGACAATGTTGAAATTAACCGCAGAAAAGCCGTAAAAAAAACCTACTTTAATGCCGTGTCGCTAACAAAGAGCATATCCAACAGAATAGGTTCAGGCGAGAAAATAAGTCTAAAAAAAGCCAAAAGAGTAATGGAATCGATAACAAACCTGATAATCGAAGAAGAATCAATGCTTCTCGGCATGACAACCATAAAGGATTACGATGAATATACATATAACCACTCAGTAAATGTCAGCATTCTCTCCATAACACTCGGCCACAGGCTCGGTCTTTCAAGGAAAACACTTTTAGATCTTGGTTTGTCAGCCCTCCTTCACGACATGGGGAAGATTGAGGTGCCGAAGGAAATCCTGAATAAGCCCGTAGACTTTACAGAAGAAGACTGGGAAATAATAATGAAACATCCGGCATGGGGCGCTCTTGCTGTCTTCAGAATGAAAGGTATAGACAAATCTTCCATGAGCGCTTTTATCTGTGCTTTTGAACATCACATTAATTATGACCTCTCAGGATACCCGAAATTAAGGAAGAAGATAAAACAGCATCTTTTTTCAAGAATTATAACTATAGCGGATCAATACGATGCAATGACATCTTCAAGGGTTTATTCAAGAATACCAATACCCCCTGATAAAGCCCTGAGCATAATTGTTGAAAGGGGTGGCACACAACTGGACCCTGCCCTGATGAAGATATTTATCAATATGATAGGAACCTACCCGCTCGGAAGCCTTGTAATGCTTGATACCAATGAGTTAGGCCTTGTATTTGAGAGCAATCCCAATCCAGACTTCAGCAACAGGCCCCGATTACATATACTTGTAGACAGCAAAGGCAATAAGACAAAAAATACAGTCGACCTTATGGAAAAAGATGATAAAGGAAATTTTAAAAGAAACATCGTAAAAACTCTTGATCCTAACCAGTATAAAGTAAATCTTGCCGAGTATTTACTCTAAATCTTCTAACCAAATACAAAGGATTCAGAAGTTCTACCGGGTTTACAAAATAGACCTTAATTGGTAATATTCAAAGACATTTAAGACATTATTATCTAACTTTTTTTTCTTTCAGAGAGAGTTTTTATGCTTTATAATAATAAAGTTTAACAACAATACTGTCTCTTTGTATAATTTAAGGATATAAAATTTTGGAGAGGTGGCCGAGCGGTTTAAGGCAGCCGCCTGCTAAGCGGTTGTGGGGGTAAAACTTCACCCAGGGTTCAAATCCCTGCCTCTCCGCCATTAAACTCCGCCAAGGCTTCGCTTAATCAGGCTGCTTTGGAAAAGTTGGATAGCGGTAGAGGAGGAAAAGGTAAGCGTAGCGCAGCGAAGTTTACCGCCATTAGTCTACGACTAATTATTGGGGGATTAATAATCGAAAAAATAAGCTGGTATAATAAACATCATCTCAGTGCCGTTACAACTTGATGTGCCAAGATTAAAGATTTAAAATGATATATATTTGCTTTGCAAAGTAAAATTAAACTATGGCGGTAAATAGTTGTAACGGTACCAGGAGGGAAATTATGAAGAAATATCTTTCAGCAGTGATAATACCAATAATTCTTTTTTCATTTGCAGCCTGCAAGAAAAAAGAGGAAACAATTTCGCAGAACACAATAAAAAAAGGGCCAATTATGGATTCATCTGCTCCATTATCCGGCTATGGTAGAGGGCAAAAAGTTCAATTTGAACTAATTGTTCCCCCGGATGTAAAAGACAATTGGTCTGCGGTAAAACTGTTAGTGGAAGATAAAAAATTAAACAAAACTCAGGAATTTACTGTTCAGCTTGGTGATGAGTTGAATATCCCGGATTCAAAGTTAACGGTTAAAGTAGGCCATTTTCTTCCAGATCTTATAATAAGGGGGCAGATTATTACATCAGCTTCTAATACTCCTAATAATCCCTCTGTCGGAATAATAATCTTTTCAGAAGGCAAACAGATTTTCCCTGAATCCGGGGAATGGGGATGGGTATATGCAAAATTCCCAACCATGCATTCATTCGAGCATGAGCGCTATGCACTGATATTAAAAGAAGGAATAAAAAAACAGTAATCCCCGTTAGAAGACTTTCGCTATAATAATAGGAAGGCCTGACTGCCGGCAGGCAGGTTCACACGTGACATTCTAACGGGGTAAACAGCTGTAAATTAAAATTTGACAGAAAAAAATATATAAATGTTTCATTAATATTAATTAGTTGCTCATAATTATAAACTTACTTTGCGCCCATAGCTCAACTGGATAGAGCGTCGGACTACGGATCCGTAGGTTGGGGGTTCGACTCCTCCTGGGCGCGCCTATTTTTTCTTTTAAATTCGAAGGATTAACTTTTAGGTTCTATGTTTTTTCGTCCTATTTTCGGTTAAGTGTCACCTTTTTGTAACATTTGGCTTTCTATTTTTACCTTTGGCTTAAATTTGCCTATTATCTGTTGTATTTCTTCTGCTTCAATAGAAAATTCGTATTTTTCATCAAATATTTCTTTAATCTCTTTATTTTTCATTTTTATGTATCATTTAAGAATTTTTTAAGTTTAGGTTTTGATAGATCGGTAAAAAATTGTGTGTATTTGCATTTGCGGCATTTAATCTGAATAACTACTACTATTCCTTTCATTAAGAGGCGATTGCATTGTTTGCATCGTATTTCTTTAATTTCTGTAAATCTGCAGACATTACTCGTAAATCTCTCTCCTGTGTCCTATCTTGTGCACAGTAATAATCTGTTTATCGTGATTAACATCATAAATAACTCGCCAATCACTCACTCTCACCTTATAAAATCCCGCTAAAGGTCCCTTCAGAGGTAAAAGTGGGATAGTCTCAATATTTTCTGATAACCTGGTGAGTTTGTCTGTGATCCTTTGGGACACAGCTTTATTCAGCCTTGATAGATACTCAAGAGCCCTGGGAAGAATTATAACTTTGATAC
The DNA here is from genome assembly GCA_036446195.1 of Thermodesulfovibrionia bacterium. Lineage (GTDB taxonomy): Bacteria > Nitrospirota > Thermodesulfovibrionia > UBA6902 > BMS3Bbin08 > JAZFSN01. The sequence goes on from JAZFSN010000114.1 coordinate 4,839, forward strand.
ATTATTTGAGACCCAATTGTTTTTTCACTTCTTCAAGAGGAACTCCTTCCCCTCTTTCTCTTTGTTTAATGGACTCTCTAAGTTCTTCCATAATTTCGGGCCTCAGTTCAAGTCCATAGTCAGGATCAATTAAATCAAATATAGTATCCCTGATAAGGACCTGAAGTTCTCCCACTGTCATATCGCTGACTTTTTTATTTTTAGTTACTGTAGGCATCTAAACCCCCTTTTTATTTTTTGACATCTCAGACTTATTATACATCAAGGAATATAAGAGAAAAAAGAAAAACTATAAATTTGTAACACAAATGTCACATTCTATTAAATCTAAAAAGTCTCTATATTCTTTAAATTCTTTAATGGATAAAAAAAATAAACAAAACCCCTTGTTTTTTAGACATCTTAGAATTATTATACTTAATAAAAACTATAGACAAATAAATAATATCAGTCTACGGATCCGTAGTTTGGGGGTTCGACTCCTCCTGGGCGCGCCAAAAATGCCGGCTTACCGTGGCCAGCTATTAACCTGAAAAGTGCAATTAACCACAGAGAACCAATCATTGCAAGATGAATATTTTATGCGCCTTGCTCTTAAGGAGGCTGAATCGGCATTTATGCAGGACGAAGTGCCTGTTGGTGCAGTCCTTGTACAGGGAAACACTGTTATAGCCAGAGTTCATAATACAAAAGAGACAAAAAATGATCCGACTTCACATGCAGAACTAATAGCGCTCAGACAAGGGGCTTCAGAGACTGGCAACTGGCGCTTAACAGATTCAACGCTCTACGTAACCAAGGAACCCTGCATTATGTGTGCCGGGGCAATGGTCAATGCAAGACTGGGTAAACTCGTTTATGGATGCAAGGACAATAGATATGGCGGTGTAACAAGTCAGTATCAAATAGTCTCTGACCCTGCCCTAAATCACCAGGTTGAAATAATGTCAGGGGTTTTGGAAAC
>JAZFSN010000115.1:0-10058 GCA_036446195.1 Thermodesulfovibrionia bacterium
TCAGTTTCCTTTAAATTTGCCAACCTCTTTGGCAGGGAGGTCAAGATTTATTACTTTCATTTCAGGAGATTTCTTTACCACCTTTAATTCTTCCTTAATCTGACTGATATGGACTTCAATTTTAGCCCCTTTGGCAATAGAAATAAATTCCTTATAAAATATTTCTCCTCTCCCCTGAGCTCTGGGACCCACTTCTATCTCATTGCTTTCCAGTCTACCGTTAAATTCACCATTTATATATATTTTGTTTTTCGCCTCTACTTTTCCCCCATCGAACTTGCCGGTAATTTTCACATCACCGCCCGCAATAATATCTCCACCGTTCAACTCACCCTCTATGTTAACACTACCTTCCTTGGTCCTAATATTTCCTTTACAAATCCCTTTAATAACAATATTGGAATTTTGCTCTGATACTATGTTGCCTTCAACCTCTCCGCTTAATTCCAAATCATAAGATATATTTATATCTCCTGCCAGTTTACTCCCTTTTAAAATGTTATTTATTTTCTGCTTGCCAACCTCCTTCACATAATCTTTTTCATAATCATTCTCTTTCCCATAATTATTTATCTTGATATCCTCTGTGCCTACTTCCCGTTTTTTGAACATATTACACCTCCTTCAGTTAATTAAAAAAATCAGTTTACCAGAAATGCTTTCTCCTGCCTGCAAAATTAGATTATTGACTCACATATAAATAATGTCCGCTTTTTCGTCATTCCCGTCCCGATAAGTCGGGATTAATCGGGAATCCATGTTTTAAGTTTTTACCTCTGGATTCCCCGATCAAGCCTGCCTGCCGGCAGGCAGGTCGTAAAATGACAACACTATCAGTAAATAGGACATTATGATTACGTCTATCAATAAATAACCCATAACCCAAACAGGAACTGGCAGAGCCATTCGTCCTAGTGGGATATTTTTAAGGTTAACAGTATTATATAAAAATTACAAATTCTTTCCATTTTATATATATATCTCCATATTTCTCATTTCTCAGTTCCCATCTCCCATCTTTTATTATAACATTGCGGGAAGAATAATCTTGAATGTAGTCCCTTTTCCTTCTTTGCTTTCAACCTCAATACTGCCGCCGTGAGAAACAATGACCTTCTGGGCAATTGCCAATCCAAGCCCGATACCCTTTTCCTTTTGTGTGTAAAAGGGAAGAAATATCTTCTGTTTTATATCCTCAGAAATTCCAAGCCCTGTATCACTGATGTTTATCTCTATTTTATCAAGCAAATAATTCAGTCCTACGTCAAGATTACCACCTTCGGGCATTGCCTCAACCGCATTGGTAAAAAGATTTGCAATTGCCTGTCTCAACAGGATTTCATCAGCCATCACTGATACAGGTTGCTCTGATTTTATTAAAACCTTGATCTTATTATTATCTCCAACTACAGTTGCAACAGTCTCTTTTATCATACCGCTTAAATCCAAAGACGTCTTATTTAAATCAGTTGGTTTCGCAAATGCAAGAAACTCAGTGATAATTCTGTCCATATGTTCTATTTCTTTTAATATTGCATTTACAACAGTTTTATCCGACTCTTCCCCTTTTTTATTCAGGAGTTTTACGTAGCCGGCAATCACTGACATCGGATTCCTCAACTCATGCGCAATGCCTGCTGACATCTCTCCGAGCTGGGTAAGCCTCTTTTTTAGCTCTACCTGCACCTGTAATGCCTTTACATCTGTCAAATCCGAAAAAACAAGTATAAGGCCAATTTTTTCATCAGCCGCATTTCTCAACTGCGAGTTTGTCACACCAAGCCAGATATGCCTGTCGTCCTTTGTAACATAAGGGTATTCTCCCCTGTTTACAGTTTCACTCTCTCTGATTATACCCAATAGCGGCTCTTCAAAAACCTCTACACAGTCCTTCTCAATTACATCTTCTGCTTTAACTCCCAATATCTTCTCTGCCGATTGATTTATGCTCTTTATCTTCATGGAATTGTCTATACTCACAACGCCGCTTGGAACACTCTGTAAAATATTCTCATTATAAGTCTCCATCCTGACAGCCCTGTCTTCTGCAAACGCCCTGAGCCTGTCCAGCTCCTTTTCCTTTTCCTTAAGCTTACCAACAAGCTCCTGAAAGGTATCAACTACAAATCCTACCTCTGACTTCTCCTTTCTCTCCTCCGACGTTTTAAGGGTCTTTCTCTGGTTTACAATGTAAACTCTTATTACTGAATAAGCTACAATTGCCACCAAAAATATTCCTAAGCCAATGAAAACCCGGACATCTGTACCTTGCAGGTATTGACGCAGAAAAACGCCAATCAAAAGCCCAAAGAATACCAGCAGGAATGCAGAAAAAATCCTTATAAAAATATTACCTCCCATGGAGAAACCAGAATAAAAATTCCTGACCAAAAAAAAGGCTAAGGATAGCGCCAAGGGCAAGATAAGGGCCAAAAGGTATCTTGGAACCCCATTCCCCGCCTTTTTTTAAAATAAGTAAACCCCCGATTATGGAACCCGCAAGGCTTCCGAGAAATGTAGTAAGTAAAATACCTTTCCAGCCTAAAATCCCTCCAACCATTGCCATCATCTTTATATCTCCACCGCCCATTGCTTCTTTTTTAAAAACTAGTGTTCCCAGCACCCTTATTATGTAGAAGAGCCCGCCTCCAAGTAAAAGGCCTATAATTGAAGCTTTAAAACCAAGTAAATCTGCACGTGAAAAAGGGTCAGGAAGAATTGTTGAGCCGAAAACAAGAGCAAGAGGTATGCCGGATAAAGTTATGCCGTTCGGGATTATCTGATATTCAAGGTCAATGAAAGTAATTACTATCAGCGATGAGAGAAAGATAAAATAAATTAACAAAAACCAGGAAAAATAAGCGCCAAACCTCCAAAGGACTATTACGTATAAAATTGCATTAAGTGACTCTATAATTGGATATCTGATTGATATCTTTTCCCTGCAAAACCTGCACCTGCCCTTTAACATAAAGTAGCTTAAAATGGGGATATTGTCCAATGGCCGAACAGGGTTATTGCATGAAGGGCATCTTGATGAAGGAAATATAATCGACATCCCTTTGGGAATTCTGTATATACAAACGTTCAGGAAAGAACCAACTACCAAGCCAACTACGGACACCATAATATATAAATTTATATCATGCATATATCAATTATGACAAACTCGTAATAAATCCTAAAAAGCAGTTTTTTGTCATTCCCGTGTCAGCCCCGGCTGATCCGCTGAGGCGGAAAAACGGGAATCCAGTCTTTTCAAGTAGTTACATGTTTCCTGGATACCCGCTCCCTGCTTACTGCCTGCTGGGACAAGCTTCGCGGGTATGACGACTTTTTACGAATGTATCAAAAGGATTCAAGTAAAAATTATCATTTATCAATTAACATCTTAAATTGTTTTGCTTTTTTAATTATTACGAAATGTATTAAAAGTATATTTGAAATGCTAAATGTTAATTTTACAATTTGCAATGAAAAAATGTTCATTACGAGGGTTTACCAAGCTCATTAGCTCTGCTTTTGTAATCATCTATTTTCTCCCTCAGTTTTATTATCTCGTTTATAGTCTGAAGCACAATAAAATCCTTTAGCACTGCCTTCTCATCTTTCTCCTTTAGCTCTAATACCCTTTTGCCGATATCACGGTAAAGCTCATCAATCCTGGTTTCCAGTTTACGGCTTTGATAAAGCAGTTTTGCCATAGAGGTTTCTGCCCTGGTTCTCTCAGAAAGAAAGGCCGCGAACCACTTGACCTTTTTAACGCCTTCATTAAAACTTCTTTTTATTTTATCTAACATGATTCCTCCTAATCAAAAATAAAAATGTAAAATGCAAAATTATCAATTAGCATTTAGAATTCCTTACGGGACTTTGAAGTGTAAGGAAATGTTTTAATGTTCCCTACAGAAACCTAATGTAAGGATTTTTCTATTTATTATATTCGTTCACTAACGCTCACTATTCATTTATTTATATTCGCTCGCTTACACTCATTGTTTCATTCTAAATTTATTTTTTTGTTTTGTATCTTTAATGATTGTTAAATGTTAATTTTGCAATGATAATTTTGAAATTTATTATGCTAACTTTTTAATAATTCTAATCTTCCTTCCCACTTCCTTTGCATGGCATCTTCAAGCAAAGGATAGTCTTTCAGGGACATGGAAGAATCAGCCAGTTCAAACGCCTCTTTCCTTGATGCCTCCAGAATCTGTACATCCCTTATTATATTAGCAAGTTTCAAATCAGGAATGCCTGACTGGCGTGTGCCAAAAAACTCTCCAGGCCCCCTTATATCAAGGTCTTCCTCTGCTATTTTAAAACCATCGCCTGTTGACTCCATTATCTTAAGTCTTCTTTTTGCCTCCTCGCTAAAAGGGAGATATGCCATAAGTGCGCAATAAGATTCATATCTGCCCCTGCCAATCCTTCCCCTTAACTGGTGAAGCTGGGCAAGACCAAATCTCTCAGCATGAACAATAAGCATAAGGGAAGCATTTGGCAGATCTACACCTACCTCGATGACCGTAGTGGCTACAAGTATATCAATATCGTGTGAATTAAATGAAGCCATAATGGCCTGTCTATCCTCATGCCGTATCTTCCCGTGCACAAGCCCTATGTTTTTTGTCGGGAAAACTTTCTTAAATGCCTCTGCTCCATCAACAGCACATTTAAGGTCGAGTTTTTCAGAGTCTTCAATAAGTGGATATACAATATAGATTTGTCTGCCTTTTGAAAGCTCCCTGTCCATCAAAGAATAGACTACGTCCTTCTGTGACGGGAAAAAGACCTTTGTTATAATATTTTTTCTTCCAGAGGGTAATTCATCTATCAGGGATATATCAAGGTCTCCATACAGTGTCAGAGCCAAGGTCCGGGGGATTGGCGTCGCAGTCATAATAAGTATGTCCGGATTAAACCCTTTCCTGCGCAGACTTGCCCTTTGGACAACCCCGAATTTATGCTGCTCATCGATTACGGCAAGGCCAAGATTTCTGAACTTCAATTTCTCCTGGATAAGGGAATGCGTTCCAATAATAATCTGCGCGTTGCCGCTGGATATTTCTTCAAGGGATTTTGACTTACTGCTTGAAGTCATCAGTGTCACCGCCAAACCAAGACCCTTGACCATTCTATGTATATTTATGTAATGCTGTTCTGCAAGGATTTCAGTCGGAGTCATCAGACATGTCTGATAACCGCTATCAACTGCAATAAGCATGGACATAAGGGCAACAACAGTCTTTCCACATCCTACGTCGCCATGAATAAGCCTGTTCATGGGCAAATCACTTTCCATATCTGCCCTTATTTGATTAAAAACCCTTTTCTGTGCATCAGTAAGCTCAAAAGGAAGCATTTTAAGGAATTTATCAACCAGAGGGCTCTTATCTTTTTCGCCCCAGCGAACCTGCCTGTCGGCAGACAGGTCCGCTGAAGCGGAAAAACTTATTCCTTTTTCTGAAACCTTTTTCTTTTTCATAAGAGCAAGCCCCAGTTCCAGGAGAAAAAATTCATCAAATATCAAACGTCTGTGTCCGGGGCTTAACCCCTTGTTCAGTGCATCTACATTATCAAAGCTTTCAGGAAAATGAGTTTCTCTAATTGACCATTGCAAGGGCATCAAGGTATTCCTTTTAAGAATATACTCCGGCATATAATCACTTATCAAAGGAGAATATGTATTTATTATATTGAATATCATGACCCTGAGCTGTTTTGGCGTGAAACCCTCGGTAGCTTTATATACAGGCACAATCCTCGAGGTATGTATAAATTTATCCTCATTTTCAAGATGCTCAAAGTCAGGGTTTTCCATCTCAAATCCGGAAGATAAATTCACAAGGTTAGTACCTGCACCCCCCATCGTTTTGCTTTGCTTTTGTGCAACAAAACGAAGCAATGGGGGTCGGAATCGACTCGTATCGGAATTTCCTTTAACTGTTCCGCTTAAGATAATCTTCTGTCCATTCTTAAAATATTTTTTCATATAGGGCTGATTAAACCATATGCATTTGAGAAAGCCGGTATCATCAGTAACCACGAGTTCAAAGATTTTCATTCGCTTTCTGGGAGTAGTAATAATTCTTGTAGAGACCACTTTACCGGAAGTTGTTTCAGGATTTCCGAATGTAAGATCGCATATTTTTTTTAAATTCTTTCTGTCTTCGTAGCGCCAGGGAAAATAATAGAGGATATCTTCAATGGTCTCAACCCCGAGTCGTTCAAGTAGCTGAGCCCGCCTGGGCCCCACTCCTTTTACATATCGCACAGAGGTGTCTTTTGATAGCGGAGGCTTGGTATTTAGAGTTTTTTCATGACCAACGTCTTCACGTTTGCTCATCTTTATGGAACCGGGTCTTTTTGTCTCTTCCCCCTAATGCAGGGGCTTCTCTTCAATTCCAAGCGGAGGTAATTCTTCTGCCTTCATCTTGTTATATTCTGATTCACTAATAATATCAATATCCCAGCCCGTAAGCTTCATTGCCAATCTTACATTCTGACCTTTTTTACCTATAGCTATTAGGAGCTGCTGATCGCTAACAACTACCATAGCAGATTTTTCTTCCTCATTTATTCCAATCTTGTCAACAACAGCAGGACTAAGGGCTTTTACTAAAAGCATCCTTGGATCATCTGTCCATGGCAATATATCAATCCTCTCACCCTTGAGCTCCCTTACTATAGACTGCACGCGCGTACCTTTCATGCCTACACATGCACCGACAGGGTCAATTGTCGAATTTTTTGAGTACACAGTCAATTTTGTTCTGTCGCCGGCTTCTCTTACAATATCTCTAATAACAACAAGACCCTCATAAATCTCGGGCACTTCCATTTTAAAAAGTTCTAACACAAAATTAGGGTGTGTCCTTGAAAGAAGTATCACAGGTCCCTTGGAAGTAAGCTTCACATCCTCTATGTATACCCTAATTGTCTCACCCCTTTTAAGCGTCTCGATAGGCAATGTCGATTTCTGGGGAAGGGTTGCCTCCGCCCTTCCAATTGCCACAAAATAATTGCCTCTTTCCCTGCGGATTATGATACCGCTTGCTATCTGTCCAACCTTGTCCTTATATTCTTCATAGATAACCTCTTTTTCAGCCTCTCTTACTTTCTGGAAAAGCACCTGCTTGGCTGTCTGGGCTGCAATCCTTCCAAAATTGATAAGGTTCAACGGGGCTTCTACCTCATCATTTATCTTCTTGGACGAATTCAGCTTCCTAGCATCAATGAGAGATATTTCTGCTTTAGAGTCAGTTACTTTTTTAACAATTTTCTTCAATGCAGTTATAGAGATTTTACCTGACTTGGGGTCAATTCCAATATTTACATTTGTCTGGAGACCATACTTCTTCCTTGTCGCAGATAAAAGCGCAGATTCCAGTGTTTTGACGATAGTCTCCTTTGAAATCCGCCTCTCCCTGCTCATTTGTTCAATAATATGTATCAACTCGTGGTTCATGGCTAGAATTTCACCTCCAGTCGCGCACGGGAAATTTCTTCATACGGTATGGTTACCCTTTTATCCTTGGGTAAAAGCAATACCATGTCAATATCACCTGCCTCAACAATCTCTCCGATAAAAAATGTTTGATTTTCTATTCGAATGGACGTGATGACCCTTGCAGTCTTTCCGCAGAACCTCTTAAAATCCTCTGGAACTCTCAGAGGCCTGTCAAGACCAGGAGATGAAACCTCCAGGGTATAGGGATATTGAATCGGATCCTCAACATCAAGAACAGCCTCTATTTCACGGCTGATTCTCTCACAATCATCAAGGGTAACTCCTCCCTCTTTTTCAATAAATACCTTCAAAAGAAACTTCCCCCGTATCTTTGTAATATCAATGCTTTCAAGGTCTACCCCCATAGCACTGATTACAGGACTTATAAGCTCGCTAACCCCTATTTCCAAATCTTTTATGTTCATCTATATATAAAACAAAAGAGTGGGAAGGCCCACTCTTTTAATAAATCAGCTCGAATCTCTAGTAAAAACCATTATAAATTAACATATTTTCAGCAAAAAAGCAAATAGGCGGCATAAATTCGTTGAATATCTGCTCTTTTATGTATATAATTAAATTAGTTATGGATGAAACCAGGTATTGCTTATGTTGTGGGGAAGATGTCCGTATTAACCGGATAGAGCGGAACGATCGTATTGAACTGACATGTGTCTACTGCGGTTTTCTGATATCAGTTGAGGATGAACAAGTTCTGACCGTTGAAGAACCGAGCGCCAACGCCAAACACGATGACCGGTTGCATCATATATTAGTCACAGACGATTCAAAATTTACAAGAAAGATAATCATAGACTTGATAACAGAAAAAAAACTTGCTGATGAGGTCATGGAGTTTGAAAACGGTCTTCAGCTGACAGCCGCCTTTGCAAAATTAGTAGCAGAAAAAAAACTGGTAGATGTGGCTATTATAGATATTAATATGCCTGTTATGGACGGTATTACTGCTGCAAAAATTATCAGAAGCATTGAATCGCAATACAGCATTCCACGCATCCCCATAGCCTTTTTCTCGTCAGTCAAGGCTGATGAAGAATTAAGGAACCAAATGGAAATGTTAGCGCCAGCGAATTATGTAAATAAAGGTTCAGACCCGGATCCGGACAAGCTCGCAGAAAGAGTAGAAAAACTTCTGTCACATTTTGCGCAGATGAAAAAATAGTTGTGGAGTTATGCCCCTCTATGAATCACAGACATTCCTTTAATCCTTAACCCAAATAAGGTTGAGGTCAAGGTTAAGGCTAAGAAAGATATTTTTTAATTCTCAACCTCAACCTCAGCCTTAACCTTTATAAATATTTGTATCCAAACCTAGTTCTCTGTGCTCTGTCTACGACTCGTAGAGTGGTTAATTGCAGTTTTTAGGTTAACTGATATGGCAAAAGGCTTTAACCGTAAAAGGATATTTTCCTGGGCGCTTTACGATTGGGCAAATTCTGCCTTTGCAACAACAGTTATCGCAGGTTTTTTCCCGATTTTTTTCAGGCAATACTGGAGTACCGGTACAGATGTTACAACAACAACATTCAGGCTTGGCGTTGCCAATTCAGTTGCCAGCCTCGTAATAGTAGCGCTGGCACCGGTTCTTGGTGCAATAGCGGACAGAGGGGGAACGAAAAAGAAATTTCTCCTCTTCTTTGCAGTGATGGGCATTGTGATGACCGGCGCCCTCTACTTTGTTAGCGAAGGCAATTGGGGTTTTGCTGTCCTGCTTTATGCGTTAGGGATTATTGGTTTCTCCGGGGGAAACGTCTTTTATGACTCACTTATAGTCAATATAGCAGGACCAAAAAAGATCGATTTTGTTTCAGCCCTGGGATTCGCCATGGGCTATTTAGGGGGCGGTATCCTTTTCGCCTTTAATGTATTTATGACTCTCCGACCCGAATTGTTCGGATTGGCAAGCCAGAGTGAAGCCATACGCATATCGTTTATATCTGTGGCAATATGGTGGGCAGTGTTTTCCATCCCTGTATTCCTGTTTGTGAAAGAGGTCAGGGTCAAAGATCATCAGGCAGGCTGGCATGCAATTGCAGGCGGTCTCCGTCAATTACGCATGACCTTTAAGGAAATCCGCCGTTTACGTGTCGTATCACTTTTTCTCCTCGGGTACTGGCTCTACATTGACGGTGTTAATACAATCGTTCGAATGGCAGTTGACTATGGCCTGTCACTGGGTTTTGATACTAACAGCCTGATCGTTGCATTATTAATAACCCAGTTCGTGGGCTTCCCGTCTGCTCTGGCATTCGGGAAAATCGGAGAGAAATTCGGCCCGAAAACCGGTATATTTATCGGAATCGGTGTCTATATCATAGTGACAACGTGGGCATTCTTTATGACCCATATTGCTGAATTCTATATGCTCGCAGTTGCAATAGGGCTCGTTCAGGGAGGCGTACAGTCCCTGAGCCGTTCCTTTTACACACGCATCATTCCTTCCAATAAATCTGCGGAATTCTTCGGTTTCTATAATATGCTTGGCAAATTTGCCGCAGTAATCGGACCGGCACTGATGGGCTGG